>JAFMEA010000085.1 GCA_017856985.1 Planktomarina sp. | reverse complement strand
AACCAAGCCCAACTATCTTGCGGCAACGCTATAAGCAAGACGTGGGTGCATGATCCAATGCCCACGGTCCTCGGCTCTTGGCTCCAGGTCCATGGGCCTAGGCGAGATGGTGCAGGAACTCCGGGCCAGGTTTTATGTAGTGGAATGGGGGGTATTTTGTCCTTCGACAAGGCTACGAAACCGCCCTGCACGGCTCAAGCTCGTTTTGTCTGACAGTGCCTTAGGTTGTGCTAGCAATCCGATCTGAGACCTTATTAGTTTTACAGCACCATTTGGAGTGCTCAGTCATCCGCTCAGTCTGGAAAGTCCACGCTATGCTTGCAGCCAGTTGCTCTGACGGTGCCAGCCTTCCTCATCCGCAACAGTGGATAATGATTGCCTCAAAAATGAAACAAATTGTTCTTTAGCAACTTTGTTGGGTTCAGACCGCCAAACCGCTATCGTATCAAGGCGTTCATTCACGTCTACTATAGGGATGACTACCAGTCCAGGCGGTAAACTCTCCACAACTGTTTCCGTGAGCACTGTAATGCCGATCCCGCAGGCGACCAATTGTTGAACTTCAGTTGTTGTCAGTCCCTCTTGAACAATCTTTGGATCAAAACCTACATGCCTAAACAGTGCAATCAGATGAGAGTGGTAATGTTGCCAATGTTCTTTTGCACCCTGAATCATTGGCTCATCGACCAGTTCCGAAAGACGAAGATTTTTTCGTGATGCCAGATGATGCCCTTCATATACGACACAAACAAAGCGCTCACTTTGAATGCGAATGGAAGCATAACCAGGTCGGCTGATGTTGCCAGTTGCAAAACCTAAATCTATCGTTCTGTCTTCAAGCTGCCCTAGCTGCTCTGATGTCACTGAATGGATTAAAAATATCTCAATATCAGGTGCTTGATTCTTGAATTCTTTTATTAAACATGGCAAAAGCCCATTCATGGCGTTCTCAGTATAACCGATCCTTAGGGTTCCAATGATACCTTGTTGAGAAAGCTGCACATCTTTAATGATCCTATTGGTGTTCTCAAGGCATTCACGACATCCACGCAAGAATGATTTGCCAACTTCAGTCAACTCTACTTTTCGGTTATTTCGCTCTAACAGCGTGACACCCAATTCCTGTTCTAAATTTTTGATCGTGCGACTTAGTGCTGGTTGGGCCACGCCTAATCTCTCAGCAGCGCGATGAAAATGAAGCTCTTCAGCGACAGCCACAAAACATCTAAAGTGTCGCAGATCTAAAGCCATGATACCTCAATTGTATTATTAATACCAATTTTGATATTATACATAACATTTTGCGTGTGCAAAGATTTAAGAAATATAAAACCACCTGGGAGAGAATAATGAAGACTTTAAACATTAAAACGCTTCTTGCATCCGCTGCACTAGTTAGCGTCACTGCGACTTCAGCGCTTGCCGCTGACCTTACGATGAACGTTGGTTTCGGTGCACCGGTCGAATCCCTTTACGGTCGATTTGGCGAACTATTCGAGTCCAAAGTTGAAGAATATACTGGTGGATCTATCGACGTGAAGCTTCGCTGTTGCAACCAGATCAGCTCCGAAGATGAAGCATTCAAAGCAATGCAACTTGGAACGGTTGATGGATTCTTCATTACCTCAAATAACATTTCGCCACATTGGCCTTTGATGGACGTTACAGTGCTGCCGTATATTTTTCAGAATGCAAAGCACCTTGAAACTGTTCTAGATGGTGGGGTTGGCGAATTTATGAAAGCCAAGCTGCAAGAGGATACATCGGTGCATTTGCTAAGTTTTGGACCTGCACTTTATCGTGATTTCTTTAATTCAGTGCGGCCTATCAACACAATGGCAGATATGGATGGGTTGAAAATCCGTGTTCCAAAGAACGAAGTAATGATTGCCACGTTTGAGGCATTTGGTGCAAACCCCGTGCCGCTGGCATGGTCAGAGACGCCAACAGCTTATCAAACCGGTACGATGGATGGTGGCGACAATGGCACTTCCTTTATTCGTGATATGAAATTCTATGAATTCGTTGACCATCTTGTTATTCTTGAACATTTTGTCTCAACGGCACCGCTTTTGGCGTCAGATGCATTTATGAAGAAATTGTCAGATGATCAGCGTGAACAAGTGAAGCGTGCTGCAACAGATGCGGGTATTGCGATGAGAGCGCAAGTTGCAAACGAAACTTCTGAAGTGCGCAACTGGTTAGTCGAAAAGGGTGGTATGGCTATAACAACGCCCAACAAAGCCGACTTTGTGAAAGCTGGCAAAATGGTTCAGGATAGGTTCGCCAAAGAGCGCGGCGCTGAGTTCGTCGAACTAGTTGCTAAGATCCAGGCAGCCGCAAACTAAAAAACTTAAAAAGGGGGTTTCCTATGCCCCCTTTTTAAATATTTTCTTACACTGTTTTGGAGGCAAGCATGGTTGTGCTGCGTTGGCTCGAACGCCATTTCGAGGAACTTATTTGTTGCACGTGTCTGGTGATAATTTCCGCGGCAGTGATTTCTCAAGTTGCAGCGCGGTATATCTTTGATGTAGCGCTACATTGGACAGAAGAAACAGCCGCTATTGCAATGGTTTGGGCCGTTTACATGGGGGCTTCGCTTTGTGTACGCGAGCGGTTTCACATTCGTATCATGGTCGCGGTGCAATCATTACCTCCTCGATTTGGCACATACATTGTGTTCGTCGCTGACTTTTTTTGGGCATTATTTTGTCTTTTTATGGTTAAAGTGAGCTATGATTATCTCTACATCTTTTGGCGCTTCCCAGAAACTAGCCCAAGCCTTGGTATCAACCAGTTTTATCCACAAACTATTTTGATTATTGGTTACACGATGATGCTTTTGCGGCTAATTCAAACATATACACTGTGGGTGCGCGATGGGAAGATTGGTCTTCCAGGCGAACTAGATGAAACAGGTCATCTTGATGATACCGAGGTGCATATATGAGCCCTCTAGTAGTCCTTGCGGTTGTATTTGTGATAGCTACGATTATTGGCATGCCTTTGTTCGTTGCAGTCGGCATTACGACGGCGGTTGGCATCTATATGATCGATATTCCATATACGCTTATTGCGCAAACTAGCTACGGAAGCCTCACGCCTTTCCCACTATTGACCATTCCATTGTTCGTATTAGCGGGTCGTTTGATGGAAGTAGGCGGTATGGCAAACCGCATGATTGGTATAGCAACCAAGCTAGTGGGTGCGTACCGTGGTTCAATGGGTTTAGTTACTGTGTTTGCTTGCGCGCTCTTCGCTGCACTCTCAGGCTCAGGGCCCGCAACAACAGCTGCTATTGGATCTGTAACCGTACCTGCAATGAAGCGCGACGGTTATGACGTACCCTTCGCGGCGGGTATTACAGCGGCTGGCGGCGCACTTGGTAGTCTAATTCCACCCTCTAACTTACTTATCATCTACGGACTAGTTTCTGACACGTCGATTCCACGATTGTTCCTAGCAGGTATCCTACCGGGTGTCCTGATCACGGGCCTTTTGATGATTACGACCTACGTCATCGCGCGTAAACGCGGGTATGGAGGCGGCGGTGATGCCTTTTCTTGGCGGCCATTTCTCAAAGCTGCTTGGGATGGTAAATGGTCCATAGGCGCACCCGTTCTAATCCTTGGTGGTATCTATGGTGGAATTTTCACACCATCAGAGGCAGCTGGCGTCGCAGTGTTTTATTCGTTGATCGTAGGGCTTTTTATCTATCGCGAATTAACGTTGAAAAAAATTATCGAAGCCCTCCGTTTCACCGCACTATTAACAGGTATCTTGGTCATCATCGCACCCACCTTGGCATTTGGCCAATTGACTGCATTCTATGATGTTCCGACAGCTGTGCAAGAGGGTATAACATCGATCACAGATAACAAATATCTGATTTTAATTATGGTAGGTGTCTTTTACATTTTTATTGGCACATTCATGGAAAGCTTGGCGCAGATTGTTCTCTTCACGGCGGTGTTTTTGCCTTTGATGTTGTCTCTCGGTGTTGATCCGGTGATGTTTGGGATTTTTACGGTTATTACCTGCGAAATCGGCTTTTTGACGCCACCACTTGGGGGCAACCTATCTGTGGCAGCACGTATCTCTGGTGTCTCACTCGAGCGAATTTCGGTGGCGGTAGTACCCTTCATTTTAGCATATATCATTGGCTTATTAGTGTTGATCGCTTTCCCTGAACTATCAGTTTTCTTGCCAAATTGGGCCTATGGCCCAGCACTATAAGGATTACATTTATGTATGATCTCATCCTGAAAGGTGGTGAAGTGTTCGATGGCACCGGTGTAGAATGTTTTAATGGCGATGTTGCTATAAAGAACGGGGTCATTGTGGCAGTCGAACAGGCTGGTAAGATTAACCATTACGAAGCTGAGCAGGTCGTTAATGTGGCTGGCCTTGTGGTCTCACCAGGCTTCATAGATATGCACACCCATTCTGATTTCACCCTAATCGCCGATGGGCGCGCTGAAAGCCAGGTACATCAAGGTGTTACAACTGAAGTGATTGGCCAATGCGGTGCGAGCTGTGCGCCAGTGAACTCTAAGGAGGATATTCGCCGCGTTGCTCCTTGGTTTACGGCTGCAGCCAAGCATGAAACCTGGCTTGGATTTGGTGATTATCTCGATGTGCTAGACTCCACTGAGTTGGGTGTAAACGTGATGGCATTTGTTGGTCACGGTACCATTCATCGAGCTATTGTTGGTGGAGACCTACATGCTGGCGAGCCAGATGATGTTACCATGATGGCCAAGCTGGTTGATAAATGTATGGATGAGGGAGCGGGTGGCTTTTCTACTGGTCTAGAGTATTTCCCCGGAATCCTTGCTGCACCCGAACAACTGGTGCCCCTGTGCGAGGTTGCAGCAAAATATAAGCGCCTCTACGCCACACATGTGCGCAATCGAGACACGCACTATGACCTAGGATTTGCAGAGGCGATTGCGACGGCGCGTCAATCCGGCGCCAAGTTGCAAATCAGCCATATCCAACCAAAATTTGGCGCGCCTGACTATGCAATGGAGCACACGTTAGAAATGATCGAGATTGCGCGCCGACACGATACAGACATTGCATTCGACGTTATCCCACATGATTGGAACAATACATTGATGGCTGCTATACTGCCGAAATGGGCACAAGCTGGCAGTATTGATGATGTCCTCGAGCGGCTCGATAATACAGAAATACGCAAAAAAATCATAGCTAACCCGCAACCGATGTGGCTAATCGTTAAGGCTGAAAAATGGTCCGACATAGTGCTTTTGAATGCGACACACAACAAAGATATTGTCGGAATGGATTTTGCTGAAATTGGCCGTATGCGCAATTGTCACCCCTACGATGCGGTTTTGGATATTCTTCTCGAAGAGGGGCAAGACTTGATGTCTTGCATGTGGGCGTCCCGATCATTTCGTGATGCGGATGTTGATCTTTGTTTGAAACAAAGTGAGTGCGCTGTGATTTCTGACACAGTTGCTACGGCAAATGAAGGTGTTCTAAAAGATCATCTAGGGTCGCTTACCGGCTACGGTTGGGCTGCGCGTTTCTTACAGTACTATGTGCGTGATCGTGGTGTACTATCTCTTGCTGACGGTTTGGCTAAGCTGACTTCCGTACCAGCAGCACGGCTTGGTTTAAAGGGGCGTGGGCATCTCAAGGTTGGATATCATGCGGATATATGTGTCTTCGATTCCGTTAATATAGCTAGCAATGCAACAGCGAAAAACCCACGGCGCTACGCGTCTGGGATTTGTCATGTGTTAGTCAATGGCAAATTCTCTATGCGTGATGGAACACGAACGTCGATCAATGCAGGAAAGGTTATCCGCGAATTCGCAGTTTAGATCACGGGCTCAGTTGCGATGAGGTCTATAGGCATTTATTTCAATTTTTGGATCAAGCCCTAGAACAAGATCACCTATTATTTGAGCTGATATCGCGGCTTGTGTGAGCCCCCAATGACCATGTCCGTAATTATGGTAGAGGTTGTCATGTACTGGATCAGTACCGAGAAACGCAAGTGAGTCAGCACTGAGGGGTCTGGGGCCTGCAAAAGTGGCAATGTCGGTATACTTGAAATCACCAAAAAGTCGCTTCGCTTGATCAATCAGAGCCCTTATCATAGCTTTTGCGTTTCCAGCACCACCCACTTGAAGCAATCCTGAAATGCGCAAACCCGCAGACGAAGGCGTTACTGCAATTCCATCACTCAAAATTAAAAAAGGCATTCTAAGATCGACCTCTGGATTTATAAATGTCACAGATGCACCCCAAGCAGGAATCATTTGTATTCGGTGGCCGAGCTGTGCGGCCAGCATCGAACTCCTGTAACCTGCGCAGAGAATAAATGTATCGGCGTCATAGAAGCCTTTGTCAGTGGCTACGGCAACAACCTTGCCTTCCGCAAACTCAAAATTGTTAGCGGTTTGGTTCACCAATTTAGCGCCGGTTGCCAAAATAGCCTTGAGTAGCTTTTCCTGTAAGCCTATCGGGTCCACAACATGTCCTGCTGAATTGACGCTGACACCTGCTGCCGCAGCTTGCGTTACTGATGGCAGGAGTGTTCGCATTTCCAGCGCATCTAATTCTGTCAGGTCCATGCCAAAGCTACGTCTAATGGCATTACTGTTTGAGTCTGCGACAGCATCTTCTACTGTACCGTAGTAGAATAAACATCCGTTCTGAACAAATAAATCGCGTGCATCAGGAAGATCATACAATAGGTCTTGCCATGAATCCCAGCCGCGCAAACCAAGATTTGCTAGTCCAGATGCACTAGCAGCCCGCGCCTCTGTGCGGCCTGCTTGCAAACTGCGCATGAAGAATTTCATCAGGTTTCTGGGTAATGGTCTAGCGGCCCGCAAAGGTCCCTCGTGGTTTAAAAGATGCTC
>JAFMEA010000084.1 GCA_017856985.1 Planktomarina sp. | reverse complement strand
TGTCTCTAAAACAATTAAAGGATACTTCTTTGCTTCCGTTGTCTCATCTTGAAACACTCTCTGATTAAAGATGTTATTCTCTTTTATTTTTCTAACACTTTGTTAGATCACCAAAAATCAGAATAGATAAACTAAGTAATTATTATAACTATCTGTTATTAAGTATATAAATGAAATATTTTAATTAAAGAATTTCGATTAGGGGTGTCCTTATCTGTCAGGTGGGCTGCGGGAGTTGTTTTACTTAACATGATAACCAAAA
Organism: Planktomarina sp.; assembly: GCA_017856985.1. Classification (GTDB taxonomy): domain Bacteria; phylum Pseudomonadota; class Alphaproteobacteria; order Rhodobacterales; family Rhodobacteraceae; genus Planktomarina; species Planktomarina karensis. Next base: position 6,680 of record JAFMEA010000084.1, on the reverse strand, counting down.
TGGTTTATCATTGAGTGTAATAGATACTGTTGGATTAATGACTGAGTGCCATTACCTACTGAAAGCTAAGAGAAATCGTTTGAATAAATTGATAAATAAAAGTGGGTTAAATAGTTTGAATCTTTACTTGTTTGATGAGCAAACTCCCGGCCCAACAAATGTCCCTGCTTTTTTTAAAAGTGAATGTCCACCGGACGGTAAAGTAAAGTTGGACGACCTCTTTCAATTCAAACGCAAGCGTGGGGATTTCCTATTTTCTTTAATCATTCTGTTTGTTGCACTGTTTTTTTTAATTTCTTTTTTTACCGAAACGGGTTGGCAAAGTAGAAAGTTGCCCAATGAGTTTGGTACTTATATTTTGCACCAATTTGGTTTGGCTGAAGTTGACGGTAAGTTGGTTCGTTTTGGACGGATTTTGAAACAAAGTTGGGTGGGCCCACTTCTGTGCTTAATGGTTCTGATACCTGCTGCTATCTGGAATGTTAGAACGAGTTTTCAAGTTCATCGTTATCGCAAACGCTTTTTGCTTCCCACTGGCATTCGATATGAATTAGAGAAATACGTTGCAGCCATAGAGTATGTTGCTTATTTTATTCTATACACAGTTCTAGTCCCAACTCTTGGTTATTTAATCTCGACACTTTTTCTGGGTATATTTCTAACATGGCGGTTGGGATACCGATCTGGTCGATGGATTTTGATTGGTCTATCATCAAGTCTCGTTATTGTTTTTGTTTTCCGTTCTTTTTTACAGATAAAAACGCCAATAAATATATGGCTTTATGATCTTCTTCCCTCCGCGGTCCGCGGATTTATGTTAACTTATTTTTAGGCAGGCAAAGTATTGGAAGCATTTTTACTTGGCTTACAAAATTTAATGGAACCATCAGTATTGTTTGCAATAGTGATTGGATCAATTGGTGGATTGGCTATCGGTGCGATCCCAGGCATTGGTCCTGCCATTGCTATAGCTATTTTGTTGCCAGCTACTATTTTTTTGGACGATCTTGTCAGTTTAGTTCTACTACTCGGTGTTTATGGATCTTCAATGTATGGGGGAGCAATACCGGCTATTTTGATTAACACTCCAGGCACGCCTGTAAATGCGCTCACCACCTATGATGGCTACGCAATGACGCGTCGTGGTGAAGCTTCACGAGCTTTGTCTCTCGCCTATTCAGCTTCTTTTTTTGGAGGTTGTTTTTCCATTATAGCGGCACTGGTAGCGTTATTTGCATTTGGCCCATATCTTAGAGATCTTGGAGCGCTCTTTGGACAACGAGATATTTTAATGGCTGCTGTCTTGGGTTCAGTATTATTAATTGCTGCTCATCGCCAAACAATGGGAATTGCGGCACTCCTCTTTGGGTTTGGCTTTCTAATAGCTATGGTTGGCCGCCAAACGACCCGAAAAATAGATCGGTTTACATTTGACATTGAATATCTATTTCCTGGTTTGAATTTAATAGTCGTTATCATAGGAATTTTTGCTCTTAGCCAAGCACTGATACTATTGACTGGCAAAGACAGTGATCCGCCAGAAGCGCGAGTTGGAGGCGGTGCTTTGTTAGGTTTTGTGGAACTTTCAAAGCATAAAATAGTTACAGTTTTTTCTGCTTTTTACGGCACTTTGATGGGCATTATCCCAGGTGTTGGTGAGTTTGTTGCGCAATTTTTTAGCTACTCTACGGCGCGTGCCCTCTCTAAGAATCCTACACGTTTTGGACACGGATCCCCAGAAGGACTGATTGCATCAGAGACAGCAAATAATGCCGTACCGGCAGCGGCAATGATCCCACTTCTAGCCCTTGGGGTACCAGGTGAGGCGTTAACGGCAATGATGATGGTCGTATTTTTTGATGCTGGTATTAAACCAGGACCAGATATTTTTGAAAATAACTCTGACTTTTTATTCAGTCTCTTTATCGCGCTACTTCTTATTAACGTTCTTGTATTGAGCACTCTACTGTTATCAACTCGGTTTATTGCGAAGATGATTTACATACCTAATAGATTTCTAGGATCGTTAGTGATGATACTATCTTTTGTAGGGGTGTTTTCCATACGGAATAGTCTGACAGACTGCATTTTTGCAGTTATTTTTGGGTATGTTGGGTTTATTCTTCGTAGACTTGATTGGCCTCTTGTTCCTTTGGTTTTGGGTCTAGTTTTGGGCTCTATTATACTCGAACGAATGACCGCGGGAGCTAGTCAAGTGAAGTCTCTTGTCGATTTGGTAAATCGACCAGTGTCTGCAGTGCTTGCAATATCTGTTCTACTCATTCTATGTTTTGTGATCTGGTCAATGATAAAAAACCGTCGATCATACAAAAATTAACGCTTTAACAGGAGGTAAGAAAATGAAAAAATTATTATTAGCAACGTTTTTTGCAGCGACAGCCAGTTTCTGGTTGGCGAACCCAGCAACTGCTGAGTATCCAGATGGGCCAGTTCAGTTTATTGTGCCTTGGCCTCCTGGTGATTTTGAAGACATCCTTACGCGTATGATTGCCGCCGACATGCAAAAGGCCACAGGTCAATCGGTATCTGTTGTAAATAAGCCTGGTGGTGGCGATGGGCCATTCCCTGGTGCTTTAGAAGTGCTTAACGGCCCCACAGACGGCTCTATGGTTGGGTCCTTCGTAATAGGTGTACCGGTGGTAGGACCGCTGATTGATATTGGTATAGAAAAAGATAGTTTTACGCCGGTTGGAATTTTCTTAACTTATCCATTTGTTTTAGCTGCTTCGGGTAATGCGCCATATACAAATATGGCTGAGCTTGCGGCACATGCAAAAAACAACGACGTTGTTTTAGGTCACTTTGGAGGTGGTTTGGCACCAACACAAGCATCATTCGCTGGAGCAAAAAAGCTCGGTTTTGAATTTGCGGACGATAGTGCTTTTGACATGCTCGACTGTAATACGCTTTCTGCAGGCGATGCTGATGTAATTAACACGACGTTGGCGCTAATCGAGCCCTGTCTTGATGAAATCAATGTCCTGGCGAGCATTGGAGAAGAACCCATCAGCAAGCTTGGCGGGGTTGAGACTTTAGCTACGCAGTCCGGCATCAATAACTTGGAGTTGTGGAATGGTTTGTTTGTAAAAAAAGGTACTCCACAAGCAATTATTGATAAGTTGGCTGAAATTGCATCGACGACTATGGCTGGTGCTGAAGCACAACAGTTGATGATGGAAACTGGTGCACGTGTTTACTGGCAAGATCAGAAGACATCTGAAGCACGTATTATTGTTGATCGAAAAAAACTAGCAGAGTTAAATGCTATAAATGAAGAGTAACTTAAAACTAATTTGGGACCACAATAACTTGTGGTCCCGTCATTCGAATTAAAAAATGAAACGAATTAAACTTGGTATACTGCAAACCAACCATGACAAATCAGTTGAGGTCGGTGATGCATTCCCTGATGATGCGCATCGGTTTCGTGACTTATTCGATGCTCAAGAAATAAGGTTTGAATACAGAGTTTATATGACAATCGGTGGTGAGGTTCCAAAATCTTTAGATGAGCAAGACGCTTATCTCATCACGGGCAGCCCTCTAAGTGTCTTAGACACACATGTATTTACGGCGGAGTTGATTTCTTTTATCCGCTCCTGTGATCTAGCAAAAAAGCCACTAATTGGTGCTTGTTTTGGCCATCAAATTATAGCTGTTGCATTAGCTGGAATAGTAAAGAAAACCTCATCTGGATATAATGTGGGAGTTGAGAAAACTCATTTTTTTGAGAAAAAGCCATGGATGCAACCAAACATACAAAAACTGGGAATGTATGTGTTTCATGAGGATGAAGTTACTCAACTACCTGAAGGTGCAAAGCTTTTAGGGTCTACGCCCAATTGCAAAATTGCTAGCTTTTCCAAAGGAAATCATATTTTTACAACGCAGGCTCATCCTGAGTTTACACCTGATTTTATGACCTCAGTGGTTACATACACTGCACAAAAAGACCAAAACTTTAATCCACAAAGTGCCTTAGCGCAGATTAATGATCCGACGGAGGGCCATGTTTACGCAGACTGGTGCACCGAGTTTTTCAAAGGACACGTATAATGTTTGATAATGGTGATTTGAACCTTTTTGATCATGATAGTTTCGCGGATGGAGTTCCTCACAAAACTTTTGAAAGGTTGCGGAAAGAGGACCCAGTTTCGTGGTCCGAGGGTGATGGTGAAACACGTGGCTTTTGGAATTTGACGCGTCACTCAGATATATTAAATGCCAATAAAGATGGCCAGCTTTTTTCTTCTGCGCAAGGCATACGTGTTGAGGACCAAAGCCATGAAGAGTACATGGCACGACGGACTTTTCAAGAAACCGACATGCCTGAGCACACTGGGACCCGACGCCGTGTAAATCCTAAGTTTGCAAAGCCAGTGGTTGCCAATTTTGAAGAAGTTATAAGAAACTTAGCGTCAGATATTGTTGAAAAAGCGATTATGAAATCTGAATTTGATGCTGTGGAGGATATAGCTAAGCAATTGCCGATGATGATGCTTGGTCGTATCTTGGGAGTGCCAGATAGCGACCTTGATTGGCTAGTTGAAAAAGGGGATGCGCTTATCGGCAATACGGATCCTGACTTTACACAGCATGTCATCGATAAAGTTGATACCGACGCATATCGCTTCATGCCATTTCGTAGCCCGGCGGGAAAACACCTTTATGATTATGCTGCTGAAGTTTTGGCTGGAAGAAAGCGTGTGGACCCTGATGGCGTGCTGGCACGTATGATGTTGGGTGATGACCAATTGGATGACTTAGAGTTTAAAAACTTTTTTTGTCTATTGGTGGCGGCGGGAAATGATACCACAAGATATTCAATTGCAATGGCTCTTCATTTGCTAACAGAAGACCAAACTTTGATCCCAAAATTACAAACAGGGCAATATTGGGATACGGTTGCGGACGAGTTTATAAGACTTGCATCGCCTACGATGCATTTTAGGCGCACTGCCACAAGTGATATAAAGCTACATGACAAAACAATCAAAAAAGGCGACAAAGTTCTACTTTGGTTTGTTTCAGGAAGTCGTGACGAAGAAGTTTTCGACAACCCTAATCAAGTCCAATTGGACCGTTCTCCTAATAGGCATCTCGCATTTGGGCAGGGTGGAGCGCATGTTTGTTTAGGCATGCATCTTGCGAAGCTTGAGGTGCGTATCACACTAGAAGAATTGGTGAAAAGAATTGATTTTATTAAAGCTATTGAACCGCCAACCTGGACGCGCTCAAATTTCATCTGTGGTGTTAAAAAGCTTAGGGTAAAAGTGGGGTGACGTACGCATGGTAAATGGCGAAATAACTAGAACCAGAGCACTTTTCTGTGACCTCTTAAATTTACCGCGCGGGAAGTACTTGCCACCAAGCGTTGCTAGATCGGGCACAGTTGGTTTTGCTCGGGGTGCCTTTGCAGTCAGTTTTGATCGTGATTTGTTGGAGGTGCCTGGCTGTGGGTTCTATGATGGATTGCCAGATATGGAATTGGTGTTAGACGAAGAGCGCAGAAAATCGTGGCAATCTAAAACCGAAATTGCGCTTGGTGATTTACAGGTTGACGACCAACCTTTTGGGTTGTGCGCGCGGTCTCAATTGAAACGTACTGTTGCGGAGTGGGCTAATATTGGCCTTTCTCCAAAAATTGGCTTGGAAACTGAAGCTTATTTGTTTCAAAAAGACGAAGATGGTGTTTGGCGACCTTATGATACCCCAGGCGCTTTTGTTTATGGCACTGGTCCATCAAACGATCCTCGTGGTGTTATGGATGAGGTTTGGGAAATGGCAAATCATTGTAACATTCCTATCGAAAGTATGAATGGTGAATTTGACAATGGCCAATTTGAACTAACCCTCAAATTTGATGATCCAATTAGAGCATGTGATGATGCTTTCTTGATGCGAATGATGGCTCGTGAAATTGCTTTGAAAAAAGATCTGTTGATTACATTTTTGCCAAAACCAATTCCGGATCGCGGTGGATCTGGGCTTCACGTTAATTTTAGTTTCACGGATAGCACTGGGCAGAACGTAATCGCGCCTGACGGGTCGTTAAGCAAAGTGGCTCAGGAGTGCATAGCTGGCTTAATCCGCCATCATGAAGGCCTTTCAGGCCTTCTGGCATCAACCGTGAATAGTTATGACAGATTAAATCCTGCAAGCATGGCTGGTTATTGGGCTAATTGGGCCGAAGATCATCGACTGGTAACTACGCGAACGTCAACAAAATCTCCAAAATCGGCGCGGTTGGAACATCGAATGGCAGACTGTGCTACAAATCCCTATCTAGCGGTAACGGCTGTATTACAGGCCGCTAAACTTGGAGTGATAGAAAAGTTGCCACTACCTCCTGCAGAAGATTTGGATGGGATGGAAAATACCCGTGCTTCGAGGCATGTGCCTCCAAGTCTTGATAGGGCTATTGATGCACTTGATGATGACGTACAGTTGCGGGGTGCTGTTGGTAATTTGTTGTGTGATGCATTGATTTTTCAAAAACGGGACGAATTTAATAGGCTTAAAGGTAAAACTGTTGATCAGGTTCGGGACTTTTACTTGCCATTTATATAATGGCTGAAATTAGATGTTTATAAAGTAAATCCACTTTCCAAAGCAGAATTTTTTATCGTTTGGTTGAGGCAAAAAAGGACAATTATGAC
>JAFMEA010000083.1 GCA_017856985.1 Planktomarina sp. | reverse complement strand
CCGGCTCTCCAGGACTCCATGAAGTTGGTAAGGTATTCTCCCGTCTTTTTGAAAGAAGAGACTGCACTTTCCATGGCGGCAAATTGTTGAGTGTAGCGAGCTCGCGTTGTCTCCATAGCTGTCTCAAGTTTTAACAATTCCTCTTCATAGTCTGTAATCTCAGTGCTGTAGGTGCTTATTTTAGTGTCTATGGCACTTCCTGGTAACAAGACAGTTTTGGAAAAATCTCTGAGAGACTGTATTAGGCTCGCTCCGATGTATATCTTAGTATCAGGTGCGCCACTCGATGGAACAATGTTTATTCCAAGCGTGTTCGTGCTATCACCTTTGAAGATTCCATTTTCAAGAACCATGGTGGCGCCGTCTAGCGTTGCGCCAGAGAAGGTTGCGCGGTCGTCTGCGCTTGTCAAAGATAGGTCATATGTCCCAGCTTTGTAGAGGCTACCCGTTCCGGTTGCTTTGATGAGGCCGCTTCCACTAGTTACTCGATTTTGTGTTAAAGCTGCAAAATCGGCGGGGTGTTCCTTGAAATATGCTGCAAATTTAATGGTGTCTATACTCAGAGAACCGTCTAACTCAGTCATAACACCGAAATTAGACAAGAAAATTGGGTCATCTTTGTAGTTTGCAATCGGAGTCGTTGTAATAGACTTCAAACGATTTATGTATGACCTAACAAGCGTATCTCCCCTTAGCGGTCCGCCGTCACCACCACCAGCCCCCATGGCTGTCATATTAGTCATTGACGTACGAAGTGTGTTTATTTCAGTTACGAAAGAAGTCAGCGTTTGTAACGCCTGCTGTTCATTGTAAGCTGCTCCAATTTCCACGTTGCTTGAGCTGGTTTTGGTAAGACCGAGCGTTACGCCGGGAATTAAATCTGAAATTGTGTTGGTTGGCCGGGTTATTGCGATACCATCAAGAGTAAATGCAGCATCAACGCCAGCAACAACTTGTTTCGCTGAGTCAGTTGATGCAGGGCTCTCAAAATTGAGTTGAGATATTGTTGCGTCAGCCGCCGTTCTTGCCTCAATTCTAATTTGCTTATTCTCTCCAAGGGCAGATTTGACCATAAGTGAGTAAGCATTTGTGGCGGTCTTGATAACTGTCGCAGTCAAATTCATGTCAGAAAGATTGTTAATCTGCGATGCAATATCTTCAATTGTTGTTGATGCAGTCATAGTTATCATTTTTTGGAGAACACTTGTGTCTCGTGTAAAACTGTCGCCGGAATAGTCTCCAATCGAGAAAACAAGAGTCCCGGCCTCTGGTACAGCTGCAGTAGCGCTTGAGAACCCGCCGAATGATAGAGTGTGGGATGCTGCGAGTGTGGAAACGGTGACGTTATGGACGAATGGTTTTAAAGTTCCAGTAGTGTCAGCGGTCACCGTCACTGCTGTTGATGATGAGGCGGTGACGAGAGCATTTTGGTTTGTGAGCATCGCTAGATTAGTATCAAATGTTGTAAAGTCACTTTTTACTTGACCCAAACTAGATATCGATACGTTTTTTTCTTCTACTTGTTCATTGATTTTGTTTTGTTTTGGTAGAACCTCAGCATTGACCAGTGTATCAACAATTTGGGTCGTGTTTAACCCACTACCAGCATTTAGCGCACTGATGTAATCGACGCGCTGCGTTGGTGTCGTAACTGCTGTAGTTGCAGAGGTTGAAGTAGGTGTTGTCGCCATAAAATTCCCGTCATCCCCCAAAAACTGTGATGGATGCAATTTCTATGCCGGTTTAATCGGCCATAAATGCTTGATCTAAACCAGGTTTTGTGGCTATGCTTTGTTACCTAGCCGGGCAACAATTCGTAGGTATGTCTATGAATATATTACGGCAGAAAAATCAAACATTTGAGCAATGTAAAAATATGCTCGCCTTGTTAGTGTTGAGCGGGCTTTTCGGTGTGCTTATTTCACTTGTCGCAAATTACTTTGTGATGACAGTTAAGTGGTTTGCTACATTGAGAATATTTAGCAACTCATTTTTTGATATCAATGGTTGGTCGTTTGCTCCCATCCTATGGCTTTTCCTCGCTGTCTTTGCATTGGACGTTATACGAAGAACCTTTGATATTACTCGCTGGCACGGCCCTGCAGATGCCGTATATGCATGTCACCGCACTGATAATGAGTTAGACTTAAAACGAGGCATCGGCTCAACTCTTGCAGCGCTTATTTCCTTATGTGGCGGTGCCCCTGTTGGTCAATACGGCCCACTTGTAAATTTTGGCGCAACAATTGGTAGCTTTGTTTCTCAGTCTTTTAACGTAAGATTTTTCACCCCAGAAATATTGATGGGATGTGGTGTCGCGGCTGCAATTTCCGCCGGTTTTCATGCGCCTATCGCTGGCATTATTTTCGCCCATGAAGCTGTTTTAAGACATTTTTCGCTCAGGGCTCTGGTCCCAATTGCTGTAGCAAGTGCGACCTCTGCGGCTTTTGGTAATTGGGCATTTGGTGGGTCTGCTTTATTCTCTCTGAATGTGCAAGCACCTGAGCTTTTGCCGCTGATGCCAGCCTTAATTTTGAGTGGTGTAGCTTTTGGGTTGGTTTCTTTGGTTTATATGAAGTTGATTTTCTTTTTTGTGGCTATTCCGCCCAAATTCAAGGTCGGGTATTTGCCTTTTGCTCTAATGGCTGCATTCATAACTGGAATTTTTGGAATGTTCTTTCCTGAAGTATTAGGCTTGGGTGTTGAAGTTATTTTTAAATTTATCACAGAAGATTTTGGTATTTGGGCAATCATCACTCTGTTGGGTCTCAAAATATTTTTGACAACGCTTTGTGTGGGTTTTGGTATCTTTGGCGGCGTTTTTTCTCCCGCTTTATTTATTGGCGCTGCAACTGGCCAATTTATGTCAAACTTATTGGGTTATACTGCCTTGCTCAGCACCACTTCGATTCTTGCAGTCAGCGGTATGGCTGCCGTCGCTGCTTGCGTTGTTGGGGCGCCCCTCGCGGTAATCATGATTATTCTCGAACTTACAATGTCTTATGAATATGCAATTGCGGCTCTGGTATCTACTATGGTTGCAGTAATGATTAGTAACAGTCTGTATGGACATTCATTTTTCGACAAGCAGCTGGAGCAGCGCGGTATAGATTTGTCTCAGGGGCGCGGCAATCTTGAGTTGATGTTGAAAAAAGTCGAAGCAATTGTCTCTCAGGATTACCTCGTTGTCTCTAAAAATGAAAAGATATCATCCGTGATCAAAAAAATGTCAAAGAACAACAATAGTGAAGCCTATTGCATTGATAAAAAAGGAAAATTTTTAGGTAAGTGCAAGCTGTCCGAGATAGCGTGTGCAGTTAAAAATAAAACTATATCAAATTTTCTGGAAAAAGAGCCTACCTCAATTAAGCTGGATGCTTCCATTTTGCAGGCAATTGAAGTTGCAAGTGATTTTGTGGGGGAGAGCATCCCAGTTATTTCAAGGTTAGATGGCAAGTTGGCAGGAGTTGTTACTGAAGCAGATATTTTTCAGGCTTATATGTCCACACAGGTGAAAATTAATGATCTTGAACGACGGTAATGTTTTTAATTCTAAATATGGTTGGAAAATGTTACCGACTTGAAGTCTAGAAAAAATAGGCTGTGGAAACCCATTTTGTTATTGATATTTGGTTTTTTTAAAAGATTAGCCCGGTAGTTTTCGTGAAACTGTCTGCAGCGAAGCCTCAAACTTCAAAGTAGCCCAAAATGTAGTAAGCTCATAATTGGTGGCTTTGATCCACAAACCTGGCTTTGCTTTTTGTCTGAGGTGTTTGGAGGGGGCGCCGTGGTCTATATGTCGAGTTGTTTCCATTATAAACGGTCCCCTTAGAGTCGAAAATTAATCGCTCAGTCGATGACTCGGTTAGAAATAAAAGAGAAACAACGTCCCACATCTACTCCAGTAAAATTAAATTTGATTGTTTTGAGATGTTAGCTTGAGCAAGCATTGCTGTGGCGGCATTGTTGAGAATTTGTTGCTTTGCAAGACGGGAGGTTTCGATCGTGTACTCGACATCAAAAACTCTTGAGCGCGCCAATCTCATGTTGGCGACAATTGAAGTTGTGTTTGCTGCGGAGTGTTTCAAGCGGTTAATCAAAGCACCAAATTTTGAGAGTTCCTCGGATGTCTGAGAAATCGCCAATTGTAGTATTCCGACAGCATTTCCAGCATTAGCAATAGTTTGCAAGTTGATTTTATCTACTGTGTGCTGCTCACCCGCTGGCAGGTTGTCTCTTTCAATGTAAATATTATCAAGAAACATTTCTGCGCCTAGTAGCTTGCCGCCAGTGTCATCATATGTACCGTTTATGAAAACGTATTTATAATTGCCGCTTGTTTGAACTGTGTGCGAGACAGTTGCCCAGTTTGTCGAACCTGCAGGACTTTGAGTTTCGTTTAGAAGTATCTCTGTTGCACCAGTGTTCACATCAACTATGTATGCAAATATATCAAAGGCATCATTCGTGCCTGATGCTTTCCAATCAAAATTGACCTTATCGCCAGCATCAATCTCTCTGGCTTCAGATGAGACGAGATATGGACCATGAACAATGTCGTAGCCATTAACACTTGTCATAGTCCCAGTATCAAGTTTGATATATCCATTTTCAATACTAAAGCCGGTCGCATTGTCATCGCCTAAGGTGCCAAAACCCAGGGGCCGGGCGCTATCTTCAGTTCCTGGCGGTATTTTTAATGTTTTTATCGAGAGATTCCCAGCACCAGATGCGAGATCTGATCCAGATAACGTTACAGTGCCGCCTGCAGTATAACCAGAGCCCGTCGTTGCACTCACACTGACACTAGCAGCGTTTCCGTTTACAACGATATTATCGGCACCATCAGTTGCCCCAAGCTGGCTGCCTAAAATAGTAATTTGTTCACCCACTTTATAACCGCTGCCAGCATTGGTGACACTTACGCTGATATTGGCATCACCAACGGTCACGTTAATATCATCAGTCCCTGCGCTGCCGCCAATGAGATTCCCAGGAACAGTTATTACATCACCCGCAGCGTATCCAGTTCCTGCATTCGCTAGGCTTATGCTGACATTAGCGTCACCTACAGTTAGAGCGATATCATCAGCCCCGGCACTTCCGCCTATAAGATTACCAAGAATATTAATGCTTTCGCCTCGGCTATACCCGCTGCCGGCATCTGTTTGAGATATACTCACATCTGCGGCGCCAATCGTCAAAATGAGATCTGCGCCCCCACCAATTGATGCGCCTGAAATCTTCAGCTGATCTCCTACATTGTAACCGGAGCCAAGGTTGACTACCGTTGCATCTATATTGCCAGATCCGTTGATGCTGACGTTGAAAGTGGCTCCACTTCCGCCGCCGGTAACGGTTGTGGCTGCAATATTACCATAATTGGTTGAAAAAAGTTCCCCATTGGATGTGCTGTTACCGGAAGTTTCATTAAATTTCATTTGACCTATAGAGACTGTATATTTTGCGCTAGTCCCCCCACCACTTGGTGCTGACGCTGCCACATTGGTAAAGGTTTGCCCCATCATTGACGTATTACGGGTTGTTGACGATGAAGGTGTTGTTGTCATTTCTCCCACAGTTACATTAAACAAAGCACCAGTGCCGGTTCCACCCGTACCAGCTACATTTGTGAAGCTTTGACCCATCATCGCTGCGTTGCTAGTCGTTGAGGATGTCGGCGTTATAGTCATTTCTCCAACCGTAACTGTGAATTGCGCATTAGTGCCACCAGCTGCTGGCGCCGAGCCGGTTACATTAGTAAAAGTTCGGTTCATTAGCGCTGCATTGCCAGTCGTTGCCGAGCTGGAAATTGTGACAGAGCTCAGAGCGCCAACTGTTACATTGAACGTTCCAGGGTCACTGGCATTTGGGGGGCTTGGGTCAGTGATTCCTGTGTGTGTGACCCCATACGTTAATGCGGTGTCAGTTGTCGTTGATGATGTGGGTGCCACCACCAAATTAGGGACTGCATTATTGAATGGGCGTGGTGTCGGATCTTCGGGTATGGGGTGCCCGGCAATTGTATTCGCAATTGAAACATTATCCCGATTATTTATGTTTGCTGGGCCAGTCGATCCGTCCTGACCCAATTCAATCCTTTTGTTGTGGATTTCCCATCCTGGTATTGCACTGACATCAGCTGCAGGGCTCGTAACTGGCGTTGAGGCGTCAAACCCTCCATTTGTAAATGTTGTTGTTTCCCAGTATCTTCCAAGTGATGAGCTTACCAGCTCATTGACGCTCAAAAGTATATGGTCGCCAGCAAAAGCCCCTGTTTGAACAACTTTTCCGTCAAAGCTTCCGTCTAAAAGGCTGACGCCATTGAATTTTGTGTGAGCGGCAAGGCGGTCCATTTCTTTTATCAGACCTGCTGACTCAATTTCTAGATTGTCTCTGTCTCGAGCTGTGTATGTTCCATTTGCAGATTGAACGGCCAGTTCTCTTATTCTAAGCTGCATGTCGAGAATTTGTGATAAGGAGTTTTCCGCAGTTGCCAATAAGCTAATCATATTGGCAGAATTTCTGACACCCATTTCATAGCTTTTTATCGACCTTGCCATTTTGTTGCCAACAGCCAAGCCAGCAGCATCATCAGCGGCGCGATTTATGCGCAAGCCAGATGAGAGACGTTCCATTGAAGTCTGCATTTCTTTATTGGCTTTAACCGCATAGGTCTTGGCCATCAATGCGCCTGCATTGGTGTTGATTACAGTCAAAACTTGGTCCTCGTTTTGTCTGATGATTTATTTTGTCAAACCTTTGAACGACCAAATTGAAATATTTCTTATCTGTTAATTTATTGTTTTTTGGAGATGGCAAAGCGACTTAGTTTCATTTTGATATTTATAGACATGATTCAGAATGACATCAAATTAGTTATATCATTGTAAAACAGAACAAAAATTCCTTTGGCCAACCGGGTTTAACCAAGCCGCCAGTTGCCAAGCAATT
>JAFMEA010000082.1 GCA_017856985.1 Planktomarina sp. | reverse complement strand
CAAGAAGTTTATCATTTGCGCTATTGTGGGCGCCTATTTTGATTTTAAATTTAATTACACGACCGCAGTATTGGAAACCTTAGGTGTGGTTTAACCAACTGAGTTAAATTCAAATTATATTAGGTGTATATCCTGATAATCCTGCATAATTGTTTTGGAAATTATTTCTAAGGCCTGCGACATGAATGCTTACACTAATAACAAAAGCTTGAAAAAATAATTTCCACACCTAAAATAAAGTATAATTTTTTTATACAATTTGTTGGAAGTAATCATGTCTGAAACTGAACAATTATTTGACAAATTCTGTCATGCACAGGCCTCTTTTGAAAGCTCTCGGCATATCTACCGACGTGATCACCAGCCGGGGCAAGTGCGCCGCTTTTTTAATACCAGCTTCACTGCATTTGAACTTCGTCGTTACATGATGAATTTTTACTTTTCTAAAGGGAGCTTTACGATCTCAGAGCTTGTTGATGTATCATCTTTTAGCCGGCCAACCGTAAATTCAACGGTACACGATGCATTGAAAATGGGTTATTTGGAGAGGGTATCAGCTTTAGGTGATCGTCGTCGCCATGATTTTCGTCCGACTGAGCCTATGCTCAAAGCATGGCAAAATTATTGCAATGCCCTTCTTACAAAACCCGAATTTTCTTATGCTCTAAAACTTGCTCAAACACTCATCTCCATGCGAGAGTTAGAGGCTCAATCAACTCGGCATAATATGTAATATTTTTTAACCTTTTTTGCTTTCAATTTGCGTGTTGTAAATAACCTTATGATCTAATTTGAGAGCTTAATTTGATGATTGAAGTGCCGGAACTTCGGTATATGCCATACAAAGAGGGCCGAATTGCATTCCGTGAGTCTGGCGACGGACCAGCTATCTTTTTGCTTCATGGCATGAACGGCGATAGCCGAAGCTGGGCCTATTTATTTAATTCTCTCAACGCTTCCTTTCGATTAATTGCATGGGATGCCCCGAGCTTCGGAAAATCTGATGTTTTCGGTGACGAAGTGGACGATTTTAAAAATGCAGCGAAAGCTCTGATGCAAGGGCTAGAGATTGAAAACGCAGTTGTGATTGGCCATTCAATGGGGGGGTTGGTGGCCTTGAAATTGGCTGCAGATGAGACTGATTTAGTTGCAGGCCTGATTTTATCTTCAAGCCATTTGGGCTTTGGCAAGCCGAAGGGTGAAGCACTGATGCCGCGCTATGCTGATCGTATTGATCTAATAAGTAGTGGTATTGTAGATATAGATTATGGTCTCGAGCGTGCCCGCCGTAGCACGCCTCCAAATACTTCTGATAATACGATCCAATTTCTTGCAAATATTTCTACTGGCGCCCGACTGGAGGGAATCCGCGATGGAGGCCGCATGAGCCAGGAAGCTGATAATGTAAATATTTGCTCGCAAGTAGATGTTCCGGTTCTTATTTTATCGGGTGGCCAAGACAAAGTAATTTCAAAAGATATGCACGCTGCACTTATTTCAGCCCTCCCGTTTGCGAAGCAAGCAACGATTCCGAAGGCTGGCCATGCCTCTTATGCGGAATACCCCGAACAAGTCACTAAACACATCAAGGAATTTGCAATGAAAATCTGGAGAGCAAGCTCAAATTCTCCAGCTAAAATTAACTAAACATCGATCTAAGGAGGAAACTAATGAGATTATCAATTTTAAAGGCAGCTGCTTTTGTTGCGGTTGCGGTATCGTGCTTCGGTTTTTCGTCGAGTTCCGTTTTATCGGATGACTTAAAGGTAGCACTGGCGGCTGAACCCACATCTATGGATCCGCATTATCAAAATTTAACAATAAACAACTCATTTTCGACACAGGTTTATAATGCCCTTGTCTTACAAGATGTTAATCAAAATCTGATTCCAGGCCTTGCAATATCTTGGAAGCCAGTTGATGCGAACACTTGGGAATTCAATTTGCGTCCGGGTGTCCAATTTCATAATGGGGCCACGTTTGGTGCTGAAGATGTGGTAGCTACAATGCAGCGTGCTGCAAATGTGCCGAACAGTCCATCCAGTTTTGCAACTTTCATCAAGGGCAAGACCTTTGAAATTATTGACGATTTAACATTGCACGTGTCAACGGAGAAACCTTATCCATTCACTCCAAACGATATGTCACGCATTTCTATTATTGATTCAGCTTTCGTAGAGGCCACGACTGAAGAATTCAATACAGGAAAAGTTGCGTTTGGTACGGGACCATTCACTCTTACTAAATGGTTACCAGGCGACTTAATCGAAATCAAACGAAATGATACATATTGGGGTGCTTCTGCCGAATGGGATAATATACTTATTCGTCCTATTAAGGATGGTACAACGCGGACAGCGGCTCTTATCTCTGGAGATGTTGATTTTATCGAAAGAGTACCTCCCTCTGATCTTCCAAACGTTGAAGGGCGGGAAGGTTTATCTGTCTTTAAATCGGTTTCAAATAGATTATTGTATGTAACTCTTCACATGACTGATGATCCTATCAAACCGTACGTCACTGATCTAAATGACAATCCGATTGCATCTCCGTTTGAAGATATTCGAGTGCGCAAGGCTGTGTCTCTTGCGATTAATCGAAAAGCCATTGCGGACCGTGTGATGGATGGACTTGCTGCGCCTGCTGGCCAGTTTTCGCCAATGGGATATATCGGTTACTCCAAAAACCTAAAAGCAGATGGTTACGATCCGGATCGTGCAAAGGAATTGATGGTTGAAGCAGGATACACAGATGGGTTTAAATTGACCATGCATGGGCCAGCTGGTCGATATACTAATGATACGAGGATTCTTGAAGCAATAGCACAGATGCTATCACGTATTGGTATCGATACTAGTGTCGAGACGATGCCAGCTTCTGTCTTTTTCAAGCGATTTGCGCGAGGAGGGGTGGACAAAAAACCTGAGTTTACTGCTGCAATGTCGGGATATGCAAACGGCTCGGGTGAGCCTTCTCACCCGTTGCGCATATTCATTCACACCAAGCAAAAAGACCGTGGCTACGGGCCTGGAAATCGTAATGGGTATAGTAATGCGGAGGTTGATACTTTGATTGAAGATGGTCGAGCTTCAATGGATGTTGTTAAGGGTGAAAAAGCCTTCATAAAGGCAACTGAAATTGCAATGCGAGAGTACGCGTTGGTACCGATTCATCACGAAATTGCGACCTGGGCTGCACGTGATGGCATTGCTTACGAACATGGAGCTCTGGACAGTACGTTTTTACATTATATTCGTACGCAAAAATAAAATAATGGCGGCCCGTTGCGCGTTTGTAACGGGCCACCCAACGAAAGGACTACTCTATGTTAGCCTTTGTTTCTAGGCGGGTCTTGCAAAGTGTGGTTGTCCTGTTTGTTATGTCGTTGATCGTGTTTTCTATGATCAACCTCGTTGGCGATCCTGTTGACATGCTGGTGAATCCAGAAAGCCTACCTGATGAAATAGAACGCGTACGTCGAGACTTTGGACTCGATCAGCCCGCATATGTACAATATTGGAAATTTCTGACTGGTGCGTTGTCTGGAGATCTTGGCAATTCTTTTGTCTTTGGTAGACCCGCTCTTGCTTTGATTTTTGAGCGCTTTCCTGCAACTCTGGAGCTGGCAACCTTCGCACTAATTCTCGCTGTAATTATTGGTCTACCTTTGGGAATTTATGCTGGGTTAAATCCTTCCGGATGGGGAACACGCATAATTATGGGTAGCTCCATTCTGGGTATTTCGATCCCAACTTTTTGGTTGGGTCTAATGATGATCATTGTGTTTTCAGTCTTACTTGGCTGGTTACCAGTTTCTGGCCGCGGTGAAATTGGTTATTTCTTAGGTATTAAAAGTAGTATTTTTACCCTGGATGGCTTGCGCCATCTTATCATGCCAGCTACCAACCTTGCTCTTTTTAAAATTGCAATGGTAATACGTTTGACGCGCGCCGGCACGGAAGAAGTAATGAGGCTTGATTTCATTAAATTTGCGCGCGCACGGGGTTTGTCTCCCAGGAGGATAATTCGTTTTCACCTTTTGCCAAATATTCTTATTCCAATTATAACAGTCCTAGCGATTGAATTTGGTACGCTCATTGCTTTTGCAACAGTGACGGAGTCTATCTTCGCTTGGCCAGGCCTTGGCAAACTCGTGATAGATGCAATTATAAATCTGGATCGTCCAATTGTGGTTGCTTATCTACTTTTTGTAGTAACTTTGTTCTTAATTCTCAACTTAGTTGTGGATATTATTTATGCCGCCCTTGATCCAAGGGTGCGTCTGGGTGGAAGTGAAAAATGATTGAAAAGGAGGGTACATCTGACAAAAGTTTACTTACATTTTTTTATTTGAAGGTTTTATTTGCAAATTTATCAAACCCGATGGCTTTTTTTTCAGTTATTCTCCTTACGCTGATCGTGGGGTGTGCAATCTTTGCTCCATTTATTGCTCCTACCGATCCTTATGATCTGTCGGTTGTCAGCATTCTGGATGGTCGGTTGGCTCCAGGTGAAGAAATGTTTGACGGCACTATAGCTTGGATGGGTACGGATGGCGCTGGCCGTGATGTGCTAAGTGCAATTATTTATGGCCTACGAACAAGTCTGATAGTTGCCATCAGTAGTGCACTAATTGCGTTAAGCATTGGGATCTTCATTGGTTTAATTGCTGCTTTTTATGGTGGCAAAGTTGATTCATTTTTGATGCGCATCGTCGATATTCAGCTATCATTTCCGGCAATTTTGGTAGCACTGGTTTTGTTAGCATTGCTAGGCAAAGGTGTTGATAAGGTTATAATTGCTTTGGTAGTCGTCCAGTGGGCAGTCTATGCGCGTACGGTCCGTGCCGCGGCTACAGTAGAGCGACATAAAGAATATATAGAGGCAGCAAGCTGTTTGGGTTTGAGTAATAGCCGGATCATTTGGAAGCATCTTTTACCCAATAGCATCTCACCATTAATTGTATTGGCAACGCTGCAAACTGCGCATTCAATCTCAATTGAAGCTACGCTTAGTTTTCTTGGAGTCGGGGTACCTATAACGGAGCCTTCCCTTGGTTCATTGATTTCAAATGGTTTTGATTTTATTCTCTCTGGGGCATATTGGATAACTTTCTTTCCTGGCGTTATGTTGTTAGCCACCGTTGCTTCAATTAATATTTTAGGTGATCAGATACGTACCATCCTAAATCCTAGGTTTACTGAATGACATTTTCAAAAAACCTTTTTCCTATCTTAAGCATAGCAACCGTTCCAATAGATTCATTTTTGTTTTGTAGCGATGATCAGGGTTTAGGAATTAGATGAACGAGTTATTAGAAATCGTTGGACTTGATGTCAGTTTCCCCTCGCAGCGGGGAACAACCTATGCCGTCCGTGATGTTTCAATAAATGTAAAACCTGGCGAAGTTTTAGGTGTTGTTGGAGAAAGTGGGGCAGGAAAATCTACCATTGGCAATGCTGTTATCAATCTATTGGAACCACCAGGGAAAATTACAAATGGCAAAGTTTTGTTTCAGGGAGAAAATATTAGTAGTTTAGATGATAAGGAAATGCGCAATATTCGTGGCCAAAAAATAGGAATGATTTTTCAAGATCCTCTGACTTCGCTCAACCCATTAATGACAATTGGTGCGCAATTACTTGAGACCATAACCAAAACTACAAAACTTGTGGGTAACGCCGTATTCAAAAAGGCAATTGAGCTTCTTGAAGCCGTAGGTATTGAGCAACCAGAGGCGCGTTTTGGGGCGTATCCACATGAATTTTCAGGTGGTATGCGTCAACGTGTTGTTATCGCGCTGGCGCTCGCAGGTGATCCTGATCTCGTAATTGCAGATGAACCAACGACTGCGCTGGACGTATCTATTCAAGAACAAATTCTTGAGCTTATAAGAGTTCTTTGTCGTGAACGTAAATTGGGTGTAATCATTATAACCCATGACATTGGTGTTATTGCAAATATAGCTGATCGAGTTGCGGTAATGTATGATGGATCAGTTGTCGAAACTGGTAAAGTCCACCAAATTCTTACTGCTCCCAAACATCAATACACAAAAAGTCTAATTGCTGCGGTACCACGTGGTGATATCAAGTTTAAACGATTTAAGTCGGTTGATTATATTGAGGGTGGAAAACAATCGTATAAAAGTATCGATGTCGATCAGCATTGGTTAGGAGAAAAAGTCAGAAAAAACTCGACCGACAAAGCGATTTTTATTGAAGGATTAAATAAAGAGTTTGTAATAAAAAAGGCAGTATTTGAACGTAACAGAGTCTATCTAAAAGCTGTTAAAGACGTTTCATTTTCTGTTGAAGAAGGAGAAAGCTTTGGCCTGGTAGGAGAGTCTGGATCGGGGAAAAGTACGATTGCGCGTCTAATTGTTGGGCTATCCAAAGTTGACAGGGGCAGTATAAAAATCTTTGGCCAAGACGTCGCTAACAAACGTAAAGACCAAAAGGTTATTGCTGCCCAAGGTGATGTACAAATGATATTTCAGGACCCTTACTCTTCTTTGAACGCGCGGATGCGTGTTCAAGACATCATTGCCGAGCCAATTCGCTACTATCAAACAGCTTCGTCGGATAGTGAAGCGCTGCAAATTGTAGGAGACCTCTTGGATCATGTCGGCCTTGGTTCAACGGCGATGTTAAAATATCCGCATGAGTTCTCTGGCGGCCAAAGGCAGCGTATTTCCATTGCGAGGGCGCTTGCTTCACGGCCAAAAATTCTGATCTGTGATGAACCAACCTCCGCTCTTGACGTATCTGTTCAAGCCCATATCTTAAATCTGCTCAAAGACCTTCAGGACGAGCTGCGATTGACAATGCTTTTTATATCTCACGACCTTCCAGTAATCCGACAAATGTGTGACCGGGTTGCCGTGATGCGCCATGGCGCCATCTGTGAAATTGCTACCACAGATAATTTGTTTGACGCACCAAATCATGAATATTCCAAGCACTTACTGAACTTAATACCAAGAATTGAATCAGTTGGTAAAAAAGAATTAATTAGCTAATACAACTTATTTCAATGCTCGGGCCAGAAAAGCTTTTGTT
>JAFMEA010000081.1 GCA_017856985.1 Planktomarina sp. | reverse complement strand
TACCAGCCGCCTGAACTGCTTCCAGCTCCTCTGGGGGACTGTCAATCATGGAACATTCAGCTTAAACGGATTTGGAGCTGGCTTGGCCACAACCTTTTTGGGTGCTGTCTTTCTTTTCAGTGCTGCTGCTTTTGCGGTTCTATTCATTTCAATAATATTGGCCGTTAATTCTTTTTGAAGCATCATCAGCTGGTCCACTTTATTTTCAAGAACTTGGAATTGTCTATAGGTTACTATGCTGTCAACATCAACATTATCAGCATTTTCTTCAGCGGTCTTTTTCTGAAAAAATTGTTCTATGTTTGAAATTTGATTAGATAACTGCTCCTGAGTGACTGCATTTTTACTTTGAATACTTTCCAGCGTAGTAGTTGCGAACTGCTTAATTAGATTTTCCGTATCTTTAACACTTATTTTTATTGCTTTCGAGTAACGGTTCTCTGCACCTGACAGATCAGTGGACGCTTTTTCTGATGCTGATTTTATACTATCTAAAGAAGTCTTTATTACATCTTGGTTCTCTGCATTGGACTCAATGATCTCTAAAGACTTGTCTAGCTTTGCTACGTTTTCTGTAAAAATAGCTAGTGCCTCAATTGATACATTAGCGTTGGTCTGCAAAGTTCCTAACGTCTTGTAATACATCAATAGCGCAGCACCTAATGAAAGAACCCCGGCTACAATAGCACTTAAAAATATGATGAGTACAGAATTATATATTCTTTTAGCTTGAATATTAACAACCTCAAATTGGTCTTTTAGATCGCTAAATTCCTCAGTTACGCCAGCCGCTGTGTCTGCGGCGTCCAATGCAACTTGAATACTGTCCTGAATATCATCACTCGATGTCGTGTTGGCTGCCATCTTTTAGAACCTTTTGCTCGTAAATACGTTTTTTCTTACAGTGTGGTAAGCACATTCCATGCCAGTCGACATTAATATCGACTGATTTGGCAGTGCTTTTGATTTAAAATTGAACTTTTTGCATCCCCAAGGACGATTTTTGTCATGAGTAACAAAAAAGAAAATACATTTTGAGCAAATTATTTTCGCCATTTTGATTCCCCAATTTTTTCAATTAAATTCTGCAAAATAAATCGCATTGAGGCCAGAAATGACAAAACTGCACCAATAGAAACAGGAATTGCCCGCAGTAGATCCTTTTGTTGAAAAAATGAGTTTGCCTCAAGGCCTAACCAAATGGCACCCACAAAGAAAGTGACCGATGAAATTAATTCCCCAATAGATCTCCCATTTCGTCTCATTTCAAATCACCTTTTTATAATTTCTGACCAAACTCGTCGTACATTAGATCACCGGGCAGTTCTGGATCAGGTAAATTAGCCTCAACGCCACGCTCTATTTGTAAAACATAGGCTAAGACTGAAGCTACTGCTGAGAAAAGTTGTTCTGAAACATCATACCCAATATCTCCAGTGAAAAACAAAGCTCGAGCCAGGAGCGGGCTTCGCACCACAGACTTATTATGTTTTTGTCCCTCGTCAATAATCTTTGTGGCCATAGGCCCCTTTCCCATTGCTATGATGTAAGGAGCGTCTCGCTCCTCAGGAGCATACCTGAGCGCGACAGCAAAATGTGTTGGGTTCGTAATAATAACAGATGCGTCTCTGACATTATCAACAGCCTGGGCCCGCTCTGAGGCTTTCTGACTTGCTGCCATCTGAAGCCGTCGCATCCTTGCCTTAACCTCTGGCGAGCCGTCACTATCCTTAGACTCGTCTTTCAAGTCTTGGTGGCTCATTTTAAGTTTTTTCATCCAAGTATGTCTACTATATAAATAATCTCCAATTCCTATCAAAAAGAGAATACCTATAAGGGAGCCAATCAATAACATTAGGCTATCATAAACTATAACGATGGCGTCGCTTAATGAAGAACTACTAAGATATATAATCTTCGGCATTACGAACCAGATTATGGTTCCAGCAATAGAAATAAGGAAAATTATTTTGGCTGCAGATTTAACTAATTCAACCAAACCTTTCACTGAGAATATTCGCTTTAATCCAGATAATGGGTTTATCTTACTAAGCTTTGGAGTGAGAGCTTTTGAGGACACGCTAATTCCACTGCCAACTACAAATTGTGTAAAAACAACTGCAGCAAGGATCGGAATGGCAAATATAGCAGCTCCAATCAAAAATAAATTCATTGCTAATTCAGCATTAAAAATTCGAAGAACCTCTAAATTTTCTGCCTGGTCCCAAGCAAAAAGAGAGCTCCAGCCAGTTAAAATTCCCTGAGAAAACATGCCTAAAGTAAAAAGTACAATTAAGCCCATCACGCTGGATCCAAAAACAAACATCTCCTTAGATGTTAGGATCTCTCCATCCTCTTTTGCCTTATCGAGACGTTTCTGGGTTGGGTCCTGGTTTTTTTCCTGGCTTTGGTCATTATCCGCCATCTGTTTCACCCATCAACAAATTACCCAGTAGCTTAAGAATAGCTTTTGCTAAATCTTGAAAACCAAATGCCAGCGCATCGACTGAAAAATACAGAATAAAAATAGCGCCAAGGATGGTCATAGGAAAACCAAATGAGAATAGATTAAGCTGAGGTGCAGATTTAGTGATAAAACCTACAGATACATTGATTAAAAGCATGATACTAACAATCGGTAACATAAGCATTGCAGAAGTTTTCAACATTAATTCAGCCGATGCTAAGCCCATTTTTGGTAGCCTAGAATACTCCTCGAACTGACCTATCGGTATTATATCAAAGCTATCATATAATAACCCAAACACTACGAGATGGCCATTAATGGAAAAAAAAATCACAATCATAAATAATGTTAAAATACTGCTGATAACTGGTGACTGACCACCACCGACTGGATCCACTTGAGAAGCAAATGCAAGTCCTGAAGTTGCGGCTATTTTTTCACCTGCCAAACTAACGCTGGCAAAAGCGATAGTAACTACCATTCCTGCGCTGACCCCAATAATTATTTCCTGAAATATTATAGGTATAAGCTTAGCACTCATGAGGATACTTCGGTCAGGAAATGAGGCAACATCCAATATCCAGAAGCCAAGGCAAAATGAAAATACTATACGTATTTGAAGTGGAACCATTCGGGATCCAAAAAATGGAGCGGCAATTAAAAAAGCTCCTACCCTCAGCGAAGCTATTAAAATAAGGATAAAAAATACAGTTAAATCTTGGAGATTTAACCCTGGAAGTTGGCCAAGTTCGTTAATAATTGGTAACAAACTACAAGCCTTTCCTTGCGATTTCTTCAAAAATAAATTTGAAATAATCGGTCATTTGTGTCATTATCAATGTCGACATTAACGTCATGGCAAACAACACAACAAATAACTTTGGGACAAAGCTTAACGTCATCTCATTAATTGAGGTTGCTGCCTGTATTAAACCAATAAAAAGGCCAACCCCTAGTGCAACTCCCAAAATTGGGCCTGCTGTCATAATAATTTGCCAGAATGCCATGCTTAAATATTGAATGTTTTGATCGTATTCCATTGGTCACCCCACCACAAATGTGGCTGACAAAGAACCAATAGTCATAGCCCATCCATCCACCAAAACAAAAAGTAGCAGTTTAAACGGCAAAGAAATTAGCATCGGTGAAAGCATCATCATTCCTAGGGACATTAATATGGATGCGATAACCATATCGATCACCAAAAACGGTAAAAATATTAAAAATCCAATTTCAAAAGCTGTTTTTAATTCAGATGTGATAAATGACGGTAGTACAATCGATAAAGGTATTGAGCTATTATCTTCAAACGGACCTTCGCCCGCCATTTCAGCAAAATGGTTGAGAGTGTCTACTCTAGTATTTGCAATCATAAAATCTTTAAGAAGGTTTGTTGCTTCAGTTAACGCCGTTTGGGCTGATTTCACTCCTTCCAAGTATGGATTAATCGAGCCTTGGTATAAGACCTCAAACAAAGGATTCATTATATAAAAAGTAAGGAAGAGAGCGATAGCAATGAGGACCTGGTTTGGCGGTGTCTGCTGTGTCCCTAACGCTTGGCGCAATATTGAAAGTACAATTATAATTCGAGTAAACGCTGTCATTCCCAGTAAGATTGACGGGATAACCGTCAATACCGTCATTAAAACTAATATTTGAAGTGATAATGAATAGGTAGAGTCTCCGTTAGCATCTAAGGAAGAGGTTAACGCTGGTAAGCCAAGACTACCAAAATCTTGTGCGGATACATTGGTTCCACACAAAATGATAAATAAAGATAAAAGAAGTTTATAGATTACGGCGCGCATTTTTATATTTGGTATCATTAGTCTAACCCACTACTGCGGAAACAGTTTGAGGAGAAACTTCTAGGACAGTCGGTTGAGTATTTTTTCCAGACACAATTAAAAATGATCTGTCCTCGTATTGAAGCACAGATGCAGTTGAATAGTTGGAAACACTGACCTTATTAATCACTTTAAGTGACGTTGGGCTGGGGGCAGTAAACAACTTGGAAAAAATGGTAGTTCTTTTTACAATTATTTGAACAAGAATTAATGCGCCTAAAAATCCTAAAATAATTAATAATTTACTGATATCTACGTCTAGCATTGGCTGCCTCCTGCACCACAATTGCAAGCACAATGCCAATCTTGTAATTACTAATTAAATCAGTATGTTATGATCCAAAAAAATAGTTTTCAAATTTTTGAACGCATTGAAAATTAAATGCTCTCCATTCGTTTTTCAGGATCAACTATTTCACCAAAACGAACTCCAAAACGTTCGCCAATCATTACTACTTCACCTTTGGCAATTTTCGTATTGTTTACAAGAATATCAAGAGGATCACCCGCTAAACGGTCAAGTTCCACTACGGATCCCTCATTAAGTCTAAGTAAATCTCGTATTGTAATTTCAGTCCTGCCTACTTCAACAGTCATCTCAACATCAATATTCTCTAAAACCTTTAGGTTTTCAATACCAACTGTCTTTCCTACCTCTTCGGTAGCATTATTTTCTTCTATATTTTCAAAAATCTCATCAGCCATCAACTTGCTCCTTTTTTAGCGAAATACGCTTTTTCATCTCGACTGCCGCATTAGCGCCCATTTTACCAATCTCTGCATGATAAACGGGTTCTCCCGCCACTTTAATTATGATGTCCTCTGGCATGGCCATCGGAAATGAATCGCCAACAGCACTTTTCATTAAAAGTCCTAAAGTTGTTTTTGGCTTAGCCAACTCCGCAGACAAAAGGAGAGGAATTGATAATACTGCCTGCTCCATTTTTTGTTTCCAGGTTCTATCGTCCTGCACAAATTCTGTTTGTACGCGCGATCTCAACTGCGATGAAATTGGTTTCAGTGTTTGTAGTGGGTAAAGAATATCAAAATTTGCGGGCTCAGCATTTGGCATTTCAACCATAAACGAACATACGATAACAGTATCCCCACCATCAACAAAAGATACAAATTGGATATTTTCTTCTCGTGATTGAGGTTCAAAGTGAGTGACATACAAGTCCTTCCAGGCTGCCTCAAGTGACCTATTCATTCCATCAGTGATTATTTCAATGATGCGATTTTCGGTAGCCGTAAATTCCCCCTTTGACTTATGCAAATCTGTTATTTTTGAACCACCATAATAAGAGTTTGTAAGGATGGAAATAAACGATGATTCAATTATTAATAATGAATTTCCACGTAACGCATCTAACCGATTGTTCGTAACACTTACAAAGTGATCACATGTCTCTACATATTCATCAAAACTTTTAACCTCAGGCGGAAAGGATGATATACGGGGCATTATTCTGAGCATTGGTAAAAATACTGAGCGAGTAAATCGGCAAATTTTTTCGTTAATCATACGCAAAGCATAGTAGTCACCAAGAAGAGACAAATCCTCAGACCCAAAATCAAAATCGCGCACAGCAGTTGGGTCAAATGCAGGAGTAGATGAATCTGCTCCTTCATTGGTCGAAAGACCACTTAAAAGGGCCTCTACTTCGTCGTTTGATAGCTTACGAGAGCCAACCATGTCTTTCTCGCCCTATTATTGAAGAACAAAAGATGTGAAATGCACACCTTCTACGCCACCAAAACCCTCAAGGTCTTCTAGTTTCATATTTATTGCGTCCTGGATTTTATCGGCTAGATTATCTCTACCCAGCTTTCCTTCTACATCATCAACCGTAAAAGTACCAATGGTCCCAAGAACTTCTGATCGCAAGGCCATTTGATGTTTTTCCACATTTTCAATTACAGTTTCATCATACTGCGTTGAAACCCCTACACTAACTTGTAAAAATTGTTTTGAGGCCTTTAAGTTTGTAGTAAAGTTATCAGCAAAATTATAGTAGCTGGTAACAAAGGTTTCACTAACTGGCGTTTCTTTATTCACTTTCTGGGGGCCATCATCTTCCTCGTCGTCTCCGACCACACTAGGTAGCTGGCCCGCCTCTTTGAGTTTTTTCTCAATTAGTGCCTCAACCTGTTCAACAGGGCTCTGTGTAGGCATGAATAAAAAAGCGCCAACACCTATGCCAACGCCTAAAAGCGCAATAGGTCCCATCACGAACAGACCTAATTTTAAAAAATTTCTTTTTGGTTTTACTTCTTCTGCCATTTCATTTTCCTAAGCGATAAGGTTTAAACCAGAAGGTTCATCCTTAGAATTTTCCAACATATCAGACGCAATCAAATCTTTATTTCCGCGCCCAGCAACTTTTCCTATTGTTCTATCTTTGTTTTGATTTGCGAATTGCCTTTGTTGATCATTACTATTTTGTGAACCTACAGAGAAACTAGCAAGTTTCATGCCGTTTTGCTCCATAATTTGTTGTAGTGTATTTTCGTGGTCCTTAAAAATTGCCGCAGCGGCCAATGTTTCTGTAAAAATCTTTACATCCATAGCCCGAAAATCAAGGTTGACGTTAACTTTAATTTTTCCAAAACTTTCAGGGTTCAGGTGAATATCGAAATTTTCTTGCCCAGCCCTCGCCTTTTCAACAACAGCCATGCCCAATCGAGACGCATATTGCGCTTCATATAGTGAAATTTTGTTTTCAACCAGAGATGGTAGTAGTGGTAAATTATTTGCACCTACAATTCTTTCACCACCTGACACCGGCTGGTTGATTAGTTTGTCACCAATGAGAGCCGGCGTGGCTATATTATTCTGAGATTGAAATATTTTTTTAATTTC
>JAFMEA010000080.1 GCA_017856985.1 Planktomarina sp. | reverse complement strand
TTATTATCCTCTGCAAATTATCCTATCGCCTTTCGACCCTCAATCATGCGGCTAACAGCCCCACTGGCGGTGAATAACGATTAGTGCTAAAATATTAGTGACTGGAATTAACCTTGGAACCAAAAAAGAGTGGGCTATGCAAACACCCAAAAGCCAGAAAACCGCTACGCTTTACCGAACAGTCATGCCCGAACACATATGCCCTCATGGGCTCAGATCTAAAGACTTGTTAAAACGTCAAGGCTTCACGGTTAACGACCAACACCTTAAGACCCGTGACGAGGTGGATGCGCTTAAAACTCTTCATAACGTGCCAACGGTACCGCAGACATTCATTGATGAAGAACGCATTGGCGGTTTTGACGATTTGCTGCGGCACTTTGGAAAAAATAAAAGGGCAAGCGAAGAACTCAACTACCAACCTGTTATTGCTTTATTTTCAATTGGGCTTCTACTGGCCATTGCCATTACTTGGTTAGAATTTGGCGCTACTCTAACGGGGAAAACAATTGAATGGTTTATCTCGATCTCAATGGTGCTGCTGGGGCTTCAAAAGCTGATGGATATAGAACGGTTTTCATCTATGTTTTTGACCTACGACTTGCTCGCACAACGTTGGGTCCCGTATAGCTACCTCTATCCCTTCGTGGAGGTCGGTGCTGGCCTGATGATGATAATGGGTATATTAACTTGGGTCTCTGCTCCAGCAGCATTCTTTATTGCTAGTATCGGTGCAGTTAGCGTATTCAAAGCTGTCTACATCAACAAGCGTCAGCTAAAGTGTGCCTGTGTGGGTGGGGACAGCAATGTACCCCTAGGCTTTGTTTCATTAACTGAAAACTTAATGATGATTGGAATGGCTGTCTGGATGGTCGCTCAGGCTTGATGCCACAAACAATCCCTCCACAACTAAAGCTCTACTGCACAATCTTCTAGACAACGAGAACTCACTTGGGAAATTTGATTATCA
The DNA here is from genome assembly GCA_017856985.1 of Planktomarina sp. Lineage (GTDB taxonomy): Bacteria > Pseudomonadota > Alphaproteobacteria > Rhodobacterales > Rhodobacteraceae > Planktomarina > Planktomarina karensis. The sequence goes on along the minus strand of JAFMEA010000080.1, from coordinate 6,342 downwards.
CTAAAAATTTAATAGACTAAAGTTCAGTCGTGATAGGATGGGAAAAAATCATGAAGAGAGCAATATTCACCCTACTAATTTTAGCCTGGGCATCAGTGGCCACTGCGCACTCCGCCCTTAAAAGTACAACGCCAGCCAACGGGGCCGTCATTTCTCAGACACCAAATGAAATAAGTCTCAACTTTGGAAAAGACATTCGCCTGACACGCCTAATGGCCACCCACGCAGACGAGAAAAAAATTAAACTAGATCTCAGCAAGCATAATGGCTTTATCAAGCATTATTTAATTCCCTTCGACGGAATGGGTGTTGGAGACTATTTGATTGAATGGCGCGGATTGGGTGGTGATGGACATACACTAAACGGCGCTTTCAGCTTTACTGTCGAATGACACTACCAGATATATGGGGTGTCGCGACAATCGCGACAAAGTTTGCACTTTACCTTGGAATACTAATATCCTCTGGTACTGTTTTTACTTCATTGGTATTTAGCCTTAAGATTTACCGTCGTCTCCCGGGATCGTTCGCATTTCTCGGCCTATGCGCTGCCCTGCTCTCATTCTCATTGCTAAGCGCCAATCTCGCCGGCGATGCAACGGGACTCTTGGATGTTGAACTTCTCCAATTACTGTGGAGCACACAGGCAGGAACAACTTTAGTTTTTCAAATCATGGGAATGGGAATTCTCACTGTTGGTCTTTTCATGGGACCTCTGGGCCGCTGGGTTTCAGCACTTGGAGGCCTAATCGCAATTTGGTCTTTTAGTAATATCGGACATATTGCTGGAGACGACAGCTTGTTGCTTAAAATTACACTGGCGACACACCTAACTGCAATCGCATTTTGGTTGGGAGTTTTAATACCACTTAAAAAACTAAGTACTTCAGAAAAGACTTGGGCCACAGCCGCAGACTTGGGCCACCGCTTTGGTCTAGTCGCTGTTATATTGGTCCCACTTGTGCTCGCAGCTGGCATGTTCATGAGCTTCGTACTCGTTGGGTCAATCGACGCCCTTTTGCGCACTGGCTATGGCCAGGCTTTAATTTTCAAGACAACCTTAGTGTCATTGCTCCTCGCCCTTGCCGCTGCGAACAAGTTCAGGTTTATTCCTGCATTACGCAAAGGTAATCCAAATGCCGCACAAAACCTGATCACATCAATTACGGCTGAATGGGCGGTAATTTTTGCCATCCTTGCAATTACGGCCGTGCTCACATCCAGCCTCAATTTACCAATGTGAAAGCCACTTTTCCACAGAGTTTTTAAAGGCTTTTAAAGTAAAAAAATGGTGATTATGGAGCAACTGAATGGTTGCCTAAACAAATTTAATAAGGTCCCAAAAATTACCACCTAGCCCACATAAAACAGCTAATTAAACTAACCACTTTAAACCAACATCATTTTGGTTATGGTCAATCTATATAATATTAAACTTCAAATAAGGTGTTTAAATGGATTGGCATAATTTTATGGATGGGATCGGAGCAGAAATAGCAACGCTTTCTAAAGAAATCCCAGAGACTGCTCGAGGGTTTGGAACGATGGGCGCTGCCGCAAAAGCTTCTGGCGCTCTCGACGAAAAAACCAAAGAAATAATGGCCTTAGGGATTGCAGTAGCGACGCGATGCGATAGTTGCATTGGCTTTCACATAAAGTCACTTATCCGCCTAGGTCTGACTAGGGAGGAACTTTGCGAGGCATTAGCCATGGCGACCTTCATGGGTGGCGGCCCCTCTTATGCCTTCAGTGCGAAAGCTCTATCTGCCTTTGATACTTTCTCAAAAAAAAGTTAGCACAGGCCTAATGGGATCAGGGTTTAGTCAGGTTTATAAAATCCTACAGTATCACCACTGGTCGTTACCCCAAGGCCATTGAGTAACCGGTTCACGTAATTAAAATAACCGACAATCTGATTGAGTTCTAAGATCTCGCCATCCTCAGCACCAGCTGCTTTTAGCGCTAGGACATCTTCCTGAACCATAGAACTTGGTCGCAATGTAAGCTTTTCTGCGTAGCGCAACATTTCAAGTTCCACACCGTCAAACACATCTTGAGGCATTTTAGACCAGAGGGCTTTTTCAATTGCATCTGATTTTTTGGCATCATCAATCAGGTGGGCGGCATTTTTCCAATGATTTTCTAGAGAATATGTGCAGTCGTTTAAAATAGAAACATAACTGCTCACCGTCTCTTGAAACCACATCGGAATTGTATTTGCATCATCGTGCAGGGCAGCGCGGTATAAAGTAACGTGACCTTTCATCGTATTTGGCCGCAGTGAATGCACTCGCATCACATTGTCGACCGTGCCGTGTGGTGTTCGCGCTAGGTCCAAAACCTCCTTCAGCTCCTTCGAGGCATCTTCGTCTGAAATCATGTTTATCCAAGCAGCCATTAATTAATTTCCTTATGCGCGCTCATCAGATTGCAATCGACGCTCAAGCCAACGTACACCCGCCGACACTACTAAAATAAGAATTAAATATTCTAAAACGAGGACCGTGTATATTTCCAGAGGCCTATATTCGGTCACGACCAACTCATTAGCTTTTCTGGTTAGCTCCTGCATCCCAATAATAGAAACTAATGACGACATTTTCAGCATATACACAAGTTGGTTGCCCAATGCAGGTAAAATGCGACGTATGGCCTGAGGTAAAATAACGAAACGCATCGTATCTCGATAATTCAAGGAAACAGAATGAGAGGCCTCATATTGCCCTTTGTCTATCGACTGAATGCCTCCCCTGAAAATTTCTGCCTGAAACGCGCTGTCCGACAAGGCCAAAGCAATAACACCGGCCCAAAACACAGTTACATCCAGTCCTGTAATTGGTGGCAATCCATAGTAAACCCAAAGAATTAGGACAAGGATCGGTACCGATCTTACTACTTCAACGTAAACTCTATTAAAATTGCGAAGCCACGGGTTTTTGGACAACCCTGGCAAAGCCACCAGCAGACCCACAACAACAGAAATTAAAATAGAGGTGAAAGACAGTAGAAGTGTGAAGTAATAGCCCGACAGCAAGAACTTTACATTAATTAAACCTGATTTGTTATATGGGTTTACCACATACCATCCCCAGTCATCTGAACACCCAGGCAAAAGTGCTATGGCAAAAAACAGAATTATAAGTTTTTTCATGAGGATCTCTAGTGTTGGAGAATTTGTTTTAAAAAGTTTTTACATCGGTCCGTATTTGGGGAGTCAAAGAACTTACTTGGTGGAGCCATTTCGACTATTTTACCTTCATCCATGAAAACCATTTTATCCGCAACGCGTCGCGCAAATCCCATTTCATGTGTGACACAAATCATCGTCATGCCAGTTTCAGCCAAGCCAATCATCACGTCTAAGACCTCACTAATCATCTCAGGGTCAAGTGCAGACGTAGGCTCATCAAATAACAAAATCTTTGGCTCCATACAAAGCGAGCGAGCAATTGCGACCCGCTGCTGTTGACCTCCAGATAATTGCCGAGGATATTTTTGCGCCTGCTCAGGAATTTTAACGCGCTCAAGGTAGGTCATTGCGAGTTTATTTGCCTGCTCTCGAGACAGGTTTTTAGATCGAATTGGCCCTAAGGTAATATTGTCCAAAACTGTTAAATGCGGGAAGAGATTAAATTGTTGGAACACCATTCCAACCCTGGACCTAATCTGCTGCAAAGAAGCCCCTCTCTCGGCGAGTGTGATCCCGTCAACTATTATCGATCCAGATTCGTGACGCTCAAGTCCATTAATACAACGTATCAAAGTTGATTTACCCGACCCCGACGGACCACAAATAACGACCCGCTCGCCTGCATTTACGCTGAGAGATACATCCTTCAGCGCCTCAAAGTCGCCAAATCTTTTAAAGACATTTTTGATCTGGATGTCTTCATTTATCACAGCTTGGGCCATTTGAACTCCTAATGCTGAGCCAACCAAACAACGCACAGCCGATAAAGGCAAGAATAGGATGTAATGATTGTTTCAAAAATATGCTTTGTAATATCTGATGCAGTCTGTAAAAACTCAGCTATTATCAACGTTAATATAAACTGGGGAGCAAACTATGAAAATATTTAATGTAATCGCCACCACCACTTTGCTGGCGATGGCAGGCCTGCATGCGCAAGCTGGAGCTTTGCAAGAGATTTTAAGTGGAGGTGTCCTAAAAGTTGGCACCACTGGTGATTGGAACCCAATGACCATGAAGGATCCCGAAACTAATACCTACACTGGATATGACATAGACGTCATGACCGAATTGGCAGCTGACATGGATGTGGAATTAGAATTTGTCCCAACCGAATGGAAAACGTTAGTAGCTGGTGTTACATCAGGTAAATACCACATGACAGGCTCCGCATCGGTTTCTGCAGGGCGGGCTAAGGCTACAGGATACTCAGATAGTTACTTTTCCTTAGCAACCGTCCCTCTAACATTAAAGTCAAACGCCAATAAATTTAAGGATTGGGATGACCTAAATAAACCAGGCGTAAAGGTGGCCGCTACTCTAGGCACAACTCAGGAAAAACAGGTTAAAGAATATTTTCCGGATGCAGAACACGTCATAATAGAGCCACCAGCGGTGCCATTTCAGCAAGTTTTAAGTGGTCGTGCCGATGCGCATATTACTTCTAACGTGGAAGCTAACAAACTAGTTGCGATACACTCTGACTTAATGATCGTACCAGTGTCAGCTCCAAAATCTCCGACACCGATCGCCATATTATTACCACAAGCCGATCAAGTTTGGATCAACTACGTTAATACTTGGATTAAACTCAAGACAGAACGTGGCTTCTTTGAAAAGCTTGATGCAAAATGGAAGCTTAATTAAATCAGTAAAAAGCATGCACCAAGGTGCATGCTTTTTAAAACCTAGTTTGCTGTTGGTTTCAGCAAGCTTTAACCTTTAACCGAGTGGAACGTCGATGGAATTACTACATTCCTCCTGGTTAGAAATAGAAGATTATTTAAAATTCTCCAATGGGATAATCATCCCCACAGGTTCAATTGAGCAACATGGGCCCATAGGACTAATTGGGACAGACACCCTCTGTGCTAATGACATCGCTACTGAAGCAGCAAAGAAAATAAACGCGTTAGTCGCACCAGCTCTGGCTTATGCCCCCGCAGAGTTCAACATGGCGTTTGCGGGTACGGCATCAATTTCAACCAGCGTCTATCGTGATTTTTGTGTTGAAGTATTTCGATCTTTCGAACGGCATGGATTTGAACATATTTATATTATGAATGGCCATGGGGCAAATCTAGATCCACTAAGGGATGCCGGCCATACCTTAAAAAATGCATCTGTCAGAATAAAAAGCTGGTGGGACTTTAGTCGTGTCGCTGAGTTGCGCAGTCAGTTTTATGGTTCTTGGGAGGGCATGCATGCCACTCCCTCAGAGATTGCTATAACGCAGACAAAGCACAGAACCTTGAAAACAGATCTCGCTAAAGAACCACCAGAGAAACTTACTTCTGAGTTTATTAAATCTCACGCCGGTGACAAGCATGGTTCAGCCAAAGAGCACAAATCACAATTCCCAGACGGACGCGTTGGGTCACATTCTATACTCGCCACGCCAGAGCATGGAACACACCTAAAACAAGCAGCGGTAGATGCGCTCTGTATAGATTACCAAGCATTTCTTGTTTCTTAAATTCCTATCCGACGGTCAGGATCTGCCAAAGCCTTATTTAAATCCTGAAATTCTTCCAGCAGGCCAGCACCACCCGGTGCACGTTCAGGATACAAGATACCATTTTCCCAGAGGGCGACACCATCAGCTTTTACCGTTGGATCTACAACATTCCAGCAAACTTCACCCGGCGCATATGCCCCACAACTGTGCATGTGCAAAAGACGCGGGTTCCCAAAAGCACTCCCACTCCAAGTCTCAAAATTTTCAATTGCTGGTTTATCAAAGAAACATCCTGGATGGATGCCTAAGTGCCAAGAGTGGACAAAGTCACGTTCAATAGAAAATTTATTTGAAATGAAATCTAGATGCGCATTAGCTTTTCTTTCATCGTCTTTTGATCCCTCAAATGACAAAAGTTTATTGCCTTCAAAGTGAACGAAGAGTGGACTGTCAAAAGTAATGCCATAGGGCGCATAGTATTTTGAGCCTGTGCCCACTAGAAAGCCAGGTAGCGCGCAACATCCTGAAAAACTTTTAGCTGGGGCTGGTGTGTTCACTAGCATCGGAAAGCGGCGCAAGTTAGCATCGCCCCCATCTGGAGAGCCTTGGATTGAACCACTAAACGAACTCCCCGCCGGGCAGCTAACTTCCAGCAACTCAGCAGAAAAAATTACGCTATCAATTACACCTTTAA
>JAFMEA010000079.1 GCA_017856985.1 Planktomarina sp. | reverse complement strand
ACACCATCAAGATCTGTGATGAAAAGTCCGCTCAGCATTTTTTGAATTTGGGACATTTGACTTTGCAAATTTTGAAATTCTTTGGCGGTTGGCAACATTTTTTCCAAGCCAGGGTTCGTTTTATTTTTACCTGGGGTGTCAATCATTTTTTCTGAGAGTATGTTAGAAAACTGTTTTTCATTCATCAGCCGTCCTTGGGTTGGCTGCGTCCCAGAAGCTGCCTCCATAACAATTTTTCCATCGATTTTGGATGTCGATAAAATGACTGCATCTGGACCAAGTTTGTTTACAATCTCGTCCATTGCGGTTGCTGTATCCATCGCCTTAACTGTTAATTTTGACATCAGTTACAATCCTTTTTAAATACGGCAGCTGAACTTTATGTTTCTTTAGATTCTAGCTTGGGGTCACTGTCATTGCTAATCGTTGCAATAACATTGATTTTACGGTTGTCGGGTAACTCGGTAAATCCAAAGACAAACAAATCATCTATATGCTGTCTTAGTAATATTGATAATTGGCGCCTGATTTGCGGGGCAACAATAAGTACTGATTGGCGGCCGTCAGCTAGAGATTTCTCGCTGGCAGCCGAAATGGATTTTATCAGCCTTTGTGCAAGATTTGGGTCCAGTAAAAGATTACTATCGGCGCTCTGATTTGACATCGATATCAGCATATGTTCGAGATCTGAGCTAAGTGTAATAACCGGCAAGGCCTGGTTTAGAGGGGCAATCTGCTGAATAAGCAACCCGGCTAAACTTGGTCTCATTGCTTCAGCAATTTCGATAACATTAAGGTTTTTGCCAGACATATTTGCCAGCGTTTCAAGAATTTTTCGAAGGTCACTAATTGGCACCCGCTCTTTTAAAAGCTCACAAAGGATGCCAGTAAGTGTGTGGAGCGGAACTAATTTTGGTATAACAGACTCAACGAGACTTGGTGATGTCTGAGACAAATTATCCAGAAGTTTTTGCACATCATCCTGCCCGATAAGTTCAGCTGCAAATTTATACATGATCTGCGACAAATGAGTGGCTAGAACGGATTCAGGTTCAACAACTACATACCCATTTCCTTCGGCCTCAGACTCCTTATGGCGTTCGATCCAAACCGCATCCATGTTGAAACTTGGGTCTTTAACATCAATTCCTGACATTTTTATCTTTGTGTTGTCACCCGGAATAGCCATTTTACGATTAGGGTAAATGACATCCTCACCAACAATTGTTTGCCCGACCCTTATGCGGTACTCATTTGCACTTAGTGACATATCATCACGAACCCGAACAGCAGGCATTACAAAGCCGAGCGCTTTCGAAACCTGTTTTCTTATGCTAGTTATGCGATTGATAAGGGGACCACCCGTCTCTTCGTCGACCATTTCGATAAGGCCATATCCAAGCTGAACTGAGAGTGCAGAGTTATCAGTGATATCAGTTAAATCAATTTGATCTGGTTTTTTTTCTGGCACCTCGTCGTTAGACTGTTCAGCCGCATCATCTTCTATCTGCTTTGTCTTTTCTTTTTGTGACATAAAATAGCCAGCTGCGCCTGAGATGCCGGCGGCGAACAGGAAAAGCATGTTCGGCATTCCCGGCACCAAACCCATAAGTAGCAATACGGCCGATACCGGCAGCCAAGCGCGCGAGAGAGAGATTTGTTTTCCGATGTGCGAAGCCATGTTTTCGGTTGAGGATACACGCGTAACAATAATTGCTGTGGCGATTGCCAGCATGAGAGATGGTATCTGGGCAACGAGGCCATCACCAACTGACAACAATATGTAAGTTTCCGCTGCCTGGCCAATATCAAGGTCATGCTGCGTTACGCCGATGATCAAACCACCAATAATATTAATGGCAAGGATCAGAATGCCTGCAACTGCGTCGCCTTTCACAAATTTTGATGCACCATCCATTGCGCCGTAAAAATCGGCCTCCCGAGAAATTTCCGCTCGTCGTTCTCGCGCTTCCTCATTAGTCAAGACCCCCGCGTTCAGGTCAGCGTCGATAGCCATTTGTTTTCCTGGCATGGCATCTAAAGTAAAGCGCGCCGACACTTCTGATACGCGCCCAGCACCCTTAGTAATAACAACCAAATTGATGATCACTAAGATAACAAAAACGAAAATACCAACCGCATAATTGCCAGCAATAACAAATTGGCCAAATGCGTTGATGACCTGACCAGCAGCTTCAGGGCCCTCTTGACCCTTGCCAAGAATAATCCTTGTTGACGCAACATTGAGGCCAAGCCGCAGCACGGTGGCGATCAAGAGCAAGCTGGGAAAGCTTGAAAAATCGAGGGGTCTGTATGCGTGAAGTGCTACCATGAGCACGAGAATGGACAATAAGATATTCGAAACGAAAAACGTGTCCAACAAGAAGGTTGGTAAGGGCAACACCATCATTGCTACTAGAGCAAGAATCCCTGTTGAGAGAATAAGTGCTGACAGCGTAGAGTTTACACCGGCCATACCGAATTTTCTTAGTGTCATAATCATGACAGTCACTTCACACTACTGTTTTGTTTGATGGCGCGGTGAGCTATTTCTTGCCCAACGCGACTCTGATTAATTTTCACAAAAAGTATAAAAAACAATAATTTATATTCCTTATGAATGAAAGTTTAGTTCAAATTGATTCGCCGTTATTGAATTTAAAGGCAAATTCCATGCCAACACCGGGGGTCGAGTAATGTGTGGCCTGTAAATCGAAGGTTTGCTTGAAGTCTTGCGTTGAATAATTTGCCTGCAACAATTTTTGCAATACATGAACGAGTACACACCGGCGGTTTCCTGCTGAACCGGTTAATTGGCACAGAAGATGCATAGTATCGGCCAGTTAACGAAAAAGACGCGCGTGAATTTTGGGAGCTTTTAATGAATAAGGTATTATCAACAGCACTGACTTTGGCCGCAGGGTTGGTTTTTTTAGCAGGGTGCCAGCACTTAGGTGAGAAACCTGTAATCGACAAAATTGCTACGGTCGAAGCGTCTCAGACACAAACTCTGGTCAATATTAAAGATGTACTAGATGCTTCAAATGAAAATATTCCAACGCTGACTGCGGTTGGTTACGCTGTCACGTCGACGCAGCCAGGCCGAAATGAGGCGCAGAAGCGGTTGATGGCAATTAGATCTGCGCGCATGGCAGCGATGCGTGATTTGGCTGAACAAATTCATGGATTGAAGGTTGACTCTAGTACGACGGTTATCGATCTCGTTGTACAAAATGATACTTTTCGTGGTGTGGTGAATGGAACCATTCGCGGCGCGCGCACAGTTAGGATCAACCCAACAGGTAGCGACACTTATGAGGTCGTTTTGGAAATTGATCGTGAGACAATCGGCTATCTGCTTAAAACGGCGCGGGTGGCAGCTTAATCTCATGATTAAATTACGTCCCGTTTTAACATTTTTAAGTTTGCTGTTGCTGTCCATTCCGATTGCTGATGCCGGCGAGAATGGACTTAAACTTGTAACGGCAACTGGGCGTGCGGCAATTATTTCAAATGAACAAATCGAGGAAACGAGAACACGCGCACTTGAAGACGCTCTTTATAGCGCAGCATTATTGGGCGGCGCTGAGATCGATGGATTTAGCTCTGTTCAGGCTGGAACCCAGTTGGATGATCATTTTGTTGTCAGGCCATCTAGTAAGATCATCGACTATGATGTTGTCAGTGAGCAATTTGATGATTTGCACTATTCGGTAATTATCGAAGCTGCTGTCGGCGAGTTAGAAAAAGCTGATTGTCAAAACCGTCTTTCCAACAACGTTACGATGTTTGCACCAGTTGTTGCCTTAGGTGAATCTATTCCAGCTTGGCTCTCGCACCAACCCTCAAGCCTAGTTAAAAGCCTTTATGAGCAGTTGGATCAAAAACCTAATTTAGAGATGATAGATAGGACAGACTCCCAGCTTAAACCTGAAGAACTCACCCGCGATCATACCTACAGCTACAAAGCACTAATTGCAGGTACACCAAAAGTTTTTGATGGTGATTTCGCCTTTGCAACAAAAGTCTCCATAAAACGAACAGTTCAGAAAACAGCTTTTCAGCAAAATCACTTTGCTGATGTTGTTCTTGAAAGCTCTGTTTTTGTGGATAGTGATTTTAAGTCGACACGAAAAGTAATGCACCAAGCTAGGGTTCCTATCCGCAATATATTGCCAACTCAATTTATGAGCGTTTTGGCATCACCAAATCAGACAAAAATTCTTGGTGAGCTATCAAAACTGATATCTAAACACGCTGCCGAATTGACAAATGCAATGCTATGTACGCCTCTATCAGCTACAATGGTTGCTAGAGAAGACGGACTGCATATTCAGATTGGGACGCGTCAAGGGCTCGAAAATAACAGATTAGCCTTTGTGTCTGATAAATCTGTGCCTTGGACTGTTTTGCGGGTCGTTAAATTAAATATGAATAGTGCCGTTCTGAAGCCATTGAACCGGCAACGAACCACTGCACAGCTCAATGGTAAAAGAATATCGTTTATGGAGTTCAACTGATGCGTGTATTTTTTGCGATATTTATCTTCTCAATGTTTCGAATCTGGAGCGTTGAAGCAGCTGAGCCCATTGTGGTGTTGACCTATGGTGAAAGTCGGGAAAGTTTTGGTTCAATGCAGGATGAATACAGAACGCACCCGATGCGTGTAGATCCTAATGCGCATAAAACTCACAAGGTTCAAGAAGCTGAGACCCTAGGTCACATAATGGCCGAATATTATGGGGGAAGTGGGTTAGATATGAAATTTGTTGAACTTGCGATATTGCAGTTTAATCGGAAGGCCTTTGTTCGAGGTAATCCGAATTTTCTATATGCAGGAAAAACGCTTCACCTTCCATCTGTAAACCAAATGCGGGCCTTGGTGACTGGAGAAAAATCTGCAATTCAAAATTTACCTAGTACTGGGAATCAAAATGAGATTTTCTTCTTTGGAGGTTAAAAAAACCATAATATATGCCTTGGTGAGTGTTACTTTCTTTGGGTTTCAGCCACTTTTATTTGCGGATGAAATGATAAGTGGCGCTGATCTCAAAAAACAGGTTAACTCATTTCTTACAGCCAAGGGCTTTATGGGAGATCCAGCAATATCTGAAGTAAGGATGTTTCCAAACTGTGCGTCGGATGTCCAAATAACGCCGATGTTTGGCGGCATGAAGACGTTAAAATTGCATTGTTCTGACCCGGGCGGCTTTAAGATAGCCATAAGAACCAATGCAGTTAGGCCGAGCAACAGTGCGGGGTATTTGCAGAACAAACATGCTTCTGAACATATTGAACAGGGTGATAATAACGAAACAGCAAAGTTCTTAGTTCTGTCTAGAAGCGTTCAGAAAGGGGAAATCCTATCTGACGAAGATGTTCTCTTGAAAAGTGCTGGGGGTAAAACCTTCTCTGGCTATTTCACAAAAGAAAGTGACGTTGTTGGCAGAAAGTTAAAAAGAGCCTTGAGCGTAAACCAGGTTCTTTTAAGTCGACATCTTGAAATTAATTGGGCAATTGAAAAAGGTCAAAAAATACTTATCCAATCCAACGCAGGGCCAGTGAGTGTTGTGAGCGCCGGTATTGCAAGAAACAGCGCGCAAGTTGGAGAGCTTTTGGAGGCTGAAAACCAGATGAGCGGGACGATTGTTGAGGGTATCGTTGTTTCCAATAAAAAAATTCGTATTTTGACTAAATAATCTAAATAATGTGTCGTAGAAGTGATATCGGAGGTCTAATAAGATGGTAGACATAGTAAAAAATGCCGCAAGTCGGCTTGATACACGGGCTCCCGTTAGTAACGGGTCCCGCACCACAAAGGCTGCTGCAAACATTGGGAATACTGAGAACGCTGGCGACAGTGTGAAGCCTAACTCTTTGGCGAGCCAGTCTGCAGTCAAAGAAATGGCATCAGCAGCGCCAATCGACAAGACAAATGTAAATAGAATTAAAGACGCTATCAGACGGGGCGAATACCCTATCGATCTTGATCGGGTTTCTGATGCTCTGATGGAGGCTTACAAAGAAATGAAAACGTAAGGGAAGCGGATTATTGGATCCAAACAATCCTATTCATGAACTGCTGGTGCGCGTCGAGGACTTAATCGATGCGCTTGAAGTGCGTGGCATTGCGTCAGAAATATTTTTGGGCCTTTGTAAAGAGTTGGAGGAATGTTTGAAACTACTGCCCACTGAGGAAATTCTTCAGAAAGAGGCTGATGATGACATGAGGAGCCGTTTTATGGTTCTGGTCGAGCGCATAAAAAGACTGGAGAACTTTGCTGGTGCGCAATCTGGAATTATGTCCAGCCTTAGCACATATATCGACAATCCTGATAAATAAGACACGAATAACTGCAGTATTGCTTGGCAATTGGATTTTTGGCTAATAAACTAAAATTCCAAATTTAGCGGCAAAATTTAAGCGGCGAGTAAATGTCAAACCTAGTATTCCTATCTGAGAACCCCACATTCATCGTGATTATCACGATATGTGCGCTTCTCTTTTTGTTTTTGGGTTTTGTAGGTTTGAATCTTTTGGTCAAGGTCAACCGGCTGGAAGCATCTCTTAAAACCGTCATTAGCAGCAGCGCAGACACGGCTGATGGTTTAATAAGGTTCAGTCTTCGCTGGGACGAATGGACAAAGAGTTTTGAAAAACTTGATGCGCGAAACAGTCAGACTTTATCGGTCATGGAGCAGATGCGATCCGATCAAGAGTTTTTAACAAAAGCCTTTGGTAATGAAAGCAAATTATCTAAAGCGATTGAACTAGCAAGAGCTGGATTAACAGCGGATGAAATTACACTTCAGGCAGGGGTTAGTGCAGATGAAGCTGCTGTTATTGTGAAGTTTCACGCCCCAAAATAAGCTAATAAATTCCCGCAGAAACTACATTGTAAACACCGTTTTTTTGCAAATCGCACTCTGATATTTTGCTGCGTGCGTTAAGGTAACTCCGCCGGTTTGGCGATTGACTTTTAATTGCCGGTTTTCATATTTCAAAATGGCTGTTTGATTGTCGATTTGCGTGATAGACGCTTCTTCTTCACCGTTTATCGTAGTTATTTTTGCGAATTCCCCTGCTTCAGTCTTATTAAATACAATAGTTTTGATGCCGCCAATACTTTGAGAGCAGTCATATTTTTCATGTCTGAATCTTTCAGGAAAACAAGAGCATAAGATGGCTGATAGCAGTAACAGCGTTATTGAATTAATCCGATTCAGCGAATGCGTTATTTTTAACATCAATTAGCTTTTATAGAACATTTTCATCGTATTTACTTTTCAGTTTCCATTTCTTCAGGGCTGGTCCCCTTGTCTTCATTTGGTTGTTCATCGGGCGCATCATCCGGTTGTTCATCGGGCG
>JAFMEA010000003.1 GCA_017856985.1 Planktomarina sp. | reverse complement strand
GATGGACGCAACTGCTGATGCTGCCCTAACAGCAATGGATGCAGGTGCGGTTGCAGGAAGTTCACCGTCTGCTGGGATGGATGAACAAGCTGCTGCTGCTGCTGATACCGCGGCTACAGAGGAAGTTGCTGACGATGCACCCGTCGTGGATGAAGTTGATCCAAACGCTGGCATGGCGTAGGAAAGCAAGAAACTAAACTACTTCGATTGACAGGGGATTATGATTGAGAAATCATAATCCTTTGTCTTTTTTCACTGTTCGTGTTTTAAGATATAGAGACTTTAGGAAATGACCGTAGTAAGAGGGGTTTCAGACAATGAATACCAAAACCCTTAGATCTTTATCGCTGGGTGTGATCGCCCTCGCTCGACAGTTTGGAGTAAGAATTACTGTTGAGCAGCTAGAAAAAAAGATATCACAAGGTCAAATTTCATCTGAGAAAGAATTAAAAAATACCCTCAAAGAACAGGGGGTAAAAGTTCAGCGGTTGAAGCCAAGTTTAAAAACTTTGATGGACCGTTCATACTATTTTCCCTGCGTTGCATTGATGCGCGATGGAACAGCCAGAATAATAATTAACTGTAAGCCAAATTCGGAACGTGTAGTTGAGTTTCAATCAATAGATCCTTTAGATCCAACCAACAAAGTTAATGTTGAAAACGAGACAGAGTTCAAGCGCAATTGGGGTGGATCTGTTTATCTTATCTCAAGCGAAACGGGTATTCCTTCACAGGATCGTATTTTCGATTGGACCTGGTTCATCCCTGAACTGTATCGATTTAAAGGTCTGCTAGGGCTCACTTTTATTGCTGCCATGTTAACAGCTATTTTGGGGCTAGCACCGATTGTATTTATTCAAATATCTTTAGATAAAGTTCTAAATTATGGAGCAGTTTCAACCTTATATATTTTAGTAATGGGTGTCTGTGCGGCGCTCGTCTTCAACGGTATCTTGGGCTATGTTCGTGACTACGTGATAAATTTTATTTCTACATCAATCGAGGCACGATTATCCGGCGATATTTTTGATAAAGTGATGGCGCTTCCAGCTTCGACGTTTCAAACTGGATCACCCTCCGAGTTTGAGGCCCTTCTTCAGGCCTCTGGTAAAATTAAAAGCTTTATCTCAACGCAAGTCCTAAAGACGATTTTTGATGCTACCAATATTTTAGTATTTCTTCCTGTTCTTTTTGGTTATAGCCCCATTCTCGCTCTTATAGTAACGCTATTTTCAATGACCATTGGGGCCATTACCCTTTTTGGCAGATGGCGCCAGAAAGAGGCTGGGAAAATTACTGGCCCAATAGAAGCCTCAAAGCGAAGGGTGGTTCAGTCTAGCGTTGCAGGTATAGAAACTATCAAGGCCTTTTCGTTGGGGGCTTCACAACGCCGAGAATGGCGAAAAGTGGCATCCAGAAGTATACGTCAAAGTATTCAAGGTCAAATTTCCAGCATGATTATTACTAATGTAAATGCGACACTGAGCCAACTCATGACGGTTGCGATTGTGACTACGGGAGTTCTTCTGGTGCTCGGTAGCGGGCTATCGGCAGGGGCTATCATTTCCTGCAACATGCTTGGAGGAAAACTTGTATCCCCATTCACTGCATTATTCACGTTTTTTTCAGATTTGAATGGCTTTAAGTCAACACTTGAATCAGTAGGCACCAGTTGGAATGGTCCAAACGAACGGGTCGGCGCTGGGAATGAAATGGTAGTTAAGGGTGAAGTAGTTTGTAAGGACGTTGTTGTTAAGTTTGAAAATACAAATGCTCTTAACGGCCTGACCTTAAATATTCCTGCAAAGGCAAAAGTTGCTATTGTGGGACCATCAGGTTCCGGAAAGACAACATTTTTGCGTCTCTGCCAAGGTTTTTTAAGGCCAAATACGGGTTCAATGGAAATTGATGGTCAGAATTTTCGCTATTTAAGTTTAGATAATTATCGCAGCCAGAATACATTAATAGACGGCAAACCGGTATTCTTTGGTGCGACGATTGAGGAAAATTTACGAAAAGTACAGCCGGGTATCAGTGAGCGTGAGTTTCAGGAGATACTAGAAATTTCTGGTCTGCAAAGGGTTCTAGATGAGTTGCCAGAGGGGATCTCAACCGAAGTCAATCAGTTCGGTATGCCATTATCACAGGGCGACCGCGTCACTTTAGCTTTAGCCCGCGGTCTTATGGCGGCGCCTCGTATCCTTTTAATTGATGAGGCACTTGCTAATTTAGATAAATCATCTCAGATTTCCTTTTTTGAAAACTTCTCTAAAATATCGGAGTTGAAAACTGTTATAATGGCAACCCATGACCTTCGTTCGACGGCACAATTTGAGCAAATTATAGTGCTCGAAAAAGGTGTAGTTGTAGGACAGGGAACCCATGATGCACTTTTAGAAACATGTCCGCTCTATCAAGATTTATGGGCTATGGAGCAAAAATTAACGGGCACATAAAAACCTACTCGTTGACTTATAAAGAGAAACTGAATGGCTGATAAATCTTTTACAAACGGTGAGTATATTTTCCGAGAAGGTGAAAGTGCGGCCTATGCGTACGTCATAAAGTCAGGAACTGTGGAAATTACAAAACACAGTACCGCGGGTGAGCAAGTATTAGCTGAGTTAGCTGCACCCACTATATTTGGTGAAATGGCTCTTATTGATGGAAATCCCCGCAGTGCAGGGGCGCGGGCTAATGCGGACACTGTCGTCACCGAGGTAACTGCCGAGGCGTTCGTCAAGTATCTTAAACAAAATCCAGAAGCTGGCGTCCGGATTATGAAAAATATTTCTAATAATTTACGGACCTCGAACCAGTTAGTCGCAAAATATGAGCGCGCAGGTGCTGGTGATGAGAGCTCTAGCCCAATTCAAGTTTTCACGGAAAACGCATCTGATGATTTTGAAATAGATGATACTGACGCCATATATGACCAAGGTCCCTCAAAGCCGCTTTTAATTATAGCTCTTACATTGCTAACATTTTTTATTGGTAGCGTCGTATTTGCTTCCCTTAGCCAGGTGGCTACAACAATTTCTGCTCGCGGAGAATTTCTGACCGCGACGCCGAACGTCATTGTGGAAGCCAGTGCAAGTTCCGTGGTAAAAAGCGTGGAAGTGAGGCGCGGTGACACGGTAGTTAAAGGTCAGATCATAGCATACCTTGATGACACTGTTGTATCTGTAAATTTGAAACAGAACCAAGAAAGGATTGATAATATCTACCAGTCACTGGTGGGGCTTCACATGGAACAGATGTTGATTGATGACATCCAGCAATTCAATTCAAAGCTAAATTTAAATAGTTTTTATGAAGCAACAATTAAAAAATTGAACCTAGAAAATAACTCTGAAAAATTCAATGAGTTATACAGTGTCACATTGATGAAAAAAGTATTAGAATATTCTGAGAAGATTAAGTCGTTTAACTCCAAACTAGATACAGCTCGAAATGAGTATGAGTCATCAAAAGAGCTTCTGGAAATTTCAAATAAACAGACGGAAATCAAGGCCCAACTAGCTAGGGCGAAAAAAGAACTATTTGACCGACAGTCGGGTACATTATCGGATATTTTAACAAAGCAAACAGAAATAAAGGTTAAACAGACTGCGGTGCAGAAAGATCTTTATGAACGACAGGTGATATCGTTGTCACAATATCTAACAGCAAAAGATACGCTTTTAAACGCAGAGAAAACTGAATTTAATTCTAAAACTTCAACTACAAAGATGGAGCTAGATTATCTCTCAGCGAAAGATGCGTTATTGAATGCGGAAAAAGCCCAATTTAATGCTAGGACCGCGATCTTAAAACTTGAATCTGCGATAACGACTCAAACAGCTGACAAACAGGCATTTATCGCAAGCTGGACTTCAAAATTGACTGGTGAAATATCAGCAAAAAATGAAGAATTGACCCAGCTAAAACAAGAAAGAATTAAGCTTTCGCGACTTGTTGATAATATAATAGTGAAGTCGCCAGCTGAAGGTGTTGTCCTAGATATACCAGCAGTCGCCAGAGGTGGAATTGTTAGTGAGGGCGAGGCCATTGTTACCTTAGTACAACTCAACCAACCGTTGTTTCTTGAAGTTGATATAGACCCTAAAAAGATAACCGATATGAAGCTTGGCATGAAAGTTTCTATCAAATTAGATGCTATGCCCTTTCAAGAATTTGGAGGGTTAGACGGTGAATTAATATATGTTTCTAACGATACATTTAATGAATCAGTATCTGGTGATAAGGGAGTATTCTACCGGGGAAGGGTCAAAACAGAGAGCCTTGAAGGATCTGATATGCCATCAGATTTTATTTTATCTCAAGGAATGATGGCCACAGCAGATATATTGGTAGGACAGCGGCCTCTGATTTCTTATTTTACTTATCCTATCCTGAATGCTTTTGAAGATTCATTCAAGGAGCCAGAATAATAGGGTTTTAATTTTGGATAAAAATACCTCTCGTTTTACAGAGTATCTGGAAAAATTATATAAAAAACCTCAACTCCATTGTTAGAATTTTTTGATTTTTTATCTATGCTTTAAAAGTTGTAGCCGATGTTTGGATGCTTGTTTAGGTTGCTTCATTCATATAAGAAAACTGCAGATTACAGTTTTTGAGGTTCAGAATGTTTGCACGGATATATCAACCATCTAAAACCGCGATGTCTTCGGGTAACGCAAAAACAATGACTTGGGTTCTAGAATTTGCTCCGACACAAGAAAGAGAAGTTGATCCATTGATGGGTTGGACTTCCAGTGATGAGACGCAAACTCAAGTAAGTATAAAATTTGATACCAAGGATGCGGCCCTATCTTACGCGAAAGCTCATGGTATTTCAGTTTCAGTTCAGGAACCTCAAAAACGTAAGGTGAATGTGCGTCAGGGTGGTTACGGTGAAAATTTTGCTACTAATCGCCGGGGCGTGTGGACACACTAGCATTAGGCATAGCTAGTTTACCCAATTTTTTTAAACATCATTAACACCAAATTTGCTTGTTGCAGCTGTATTTATTTTTGGAAAAGCTTTTTTGCGTCTGATTGGCAGGGCTTCACCTAATCTTTAATCCAAAAATTTACCATTTGATAAAATTTTTTTTTATGCGATGATGGTGAGTAAAATAGCCAGTTGGAGAAATCTATGACCAGCCAAATGATACCAGGCATTGCCGCTGACAGGCTTAGTACTGATGAGCTCGCACAGAATTTTGCAGACTTACATGCGCCACTTCAACCGCATGAAGTAAAAGTAGCCGCAGATCGTTGCTATTTCTGTCATGACGCACCCTGCGTAACAGCCTGCCCTACCGACATCGATATTCCGTTATTCATACGCCAAATTAGTACTGGGACGCCTGAGGCGGCAGCTAAAACTATTTTTGATATGAACATTTTAGGGGGGATGTGTGCACGTGTTTGCCCAACTGAGGAGCTTTGTGAGCAGGCATGTGTTCGTGAAGTGTCTGAGGGTAAACCTGTTGAAATTGGCCGCTTGCAACGTCACGCAACTGATACACTGATGGCGCAACAAGTCCATCCCTACTCAAGGGCGACCTCAACTGGCAAAACAGTTGCCGTTGTGGGCGGAGGGCCTGCCGGGCTGGCCTGTGCGCACCGTTTGGCAGTGCTTGGCACGGATGTCACAATTTATGATGCACGACCCAAAGCGGGCGGTCTGAATGAATACGGCATAGCTGCTTATAAATCTACAAATGAGTTTGCTGCCAAGGAAATTGAATGGTTGCTATCCGTTGGAGGAATCACAATTGAAAATGACAAAGCCTTGGGCGAAGATATAAATCTTGACGATTTGGCTAATGATTTCGATGCAGTCTTTCTTGGTGTCGGTCTGGGGGGTGTTAATGCCCTAGACATTAGCAGCGGTGATAAGTCAGGTGTCTCTGATGCAGTTGCGTTTATCGAAATGCTCCGCCAAACATCTGACCTTTCTTCTATTCCAATAGGTAGAAACGTGGTAGTAATTGGTGGCGGTATGACAGCTGTTGACGCGGCCGTACAATCAAAATTGTTGGGTTCTGAACAAGTTACCATCGTTTATCGGCGTGGTAGGGAGTCGATGAGCGCAAGCCGCTATGAGCAAGACCTTGCGGCCAAGCATGGCGTAAAGTTGATGTTCAACGTCCAGCCCAAAGTAATCCATGGAAACGGTGCTGTGAACATGCTTGAGCTGGATTATACAGCAGAAGATAATGGTAAACTTGAACCTACAGGTGAGACACTAAGAGTGGCTGCGGATCAAATTTTTACTGCGATTGGTCAAACGCTGAAAACTAGTGGCAGTTTAGATCTTGATGGTAGGAAAATTGCGGTAAATGGTGTTGGCCGTACTAGCCGCGACGGAGTTTGGGCTGGTGGAGATTGTGCCTCTAGTGGTGATGATCTTACCGTAACAGCTGTGGCTGAAGGGCGTGATGCGGCGATGGATATTCATACAACCTTTATGGGAGGCGCGTAATAATGGCTGATCTAACAACAGATTTCTTAGGTATCAAAAGCCCAAATCCATTTTGGCTGGCGTCAGCACCCCCTACAGATAAAGAATATAATGTCCGCCGCGCCTTTGAAGCTGGCTGGGGTGGCGTGGTTTGGAAAACACTAGGTGCTGAAGGCCCGCCTGTCGTGAATGTAAATGGTCCGCGTTACGGCGTAATCCACGGAGCTGACCGCCGTGTGCTTGGTTTAAACAATATTGAGCTCATTACGGATAGATCTTTAGAGATCAACCTTGAAGAAATAACCCGTGTAAAGAGAGACTACCCCGATCACGCGATGGTTGTATCAATTATGGTACCCTGTGAGGAACAAGCATGGAAGGACATCCTGTCTAAAGTAGAGGCGACGGGTGCCGACGGGATAGAGCTTAATTTTGGCTGCCCGCATGGTATGTCGGAACGCGGCATGGGTGCTGCGGTTGGCCAAGTGCCTGAGTATATCGAAATGGTGACACGTTGGTGTAAGCAGTATTACTCCAAACCCGTCATCGTAAAGTTAACGCCAAATATTACTGATGTACGCTTACCGGCGGCGGCGGCAAAGCGCGGTGGTGCTGACGCGGTATCTCTAATCAACACTATAAATTCAATTATATCTGTTAATTTAGATTCTATGAGCCCGGAGCCTTCAATCGATGGCAAGGGCTCGCACGGCGGATACTGTGGCCCTGCAGTCAAACCGATTGCGATGTCGATGGTCTCGGAAATAGCACGTGCGCCAGAAACTGCTGGACTGCCTATATCAGGTATTGGTGGCGTGACGACATGGCGTGATGCCGCCGAATATATCACTCTGGGCTGTGGGAATGTGCAGGTTTGCACTGCGGCGATGACGTATGGCTTCAAAGTTGTCCAAGAAATGATCACTGGTCTTTCTCAGTGGATGGATGAAAAGGGCCATTCCACAATTCAAGACTTTATGGGTGCTGCGATCCCAAATACAACTGACTGGAAAAATTTAAACCTCAATTATATTGCTAAAGCTGAAATTAACCAAGCTGACTGTATCAGCTGTGGCCGTTGCTATGCTGCTTGCGAAGATACATCTCACCAAGCGATTGCTATGTCAGATGACCGCACGTTCACGGTGATTGATGCAGAATGCGTGGCGTGTAATCTATGTGTTGAGGTATGTCCTGTAGAAAATTGTATCACTATGGTGGAGCAAGAAACGGGGACGGTTGATCCACGTACTGGTAAAACTGTGTCGGCTGATTATGCCAACTGGACTACACACCCCAACAACCCTAGCGTCGAGGCTGCAGAATAATCAGGGAGCCAGCATCCGCCTGTATAGGTGGTTAAGAAATACCTCTGCTTCATCAAACGAGGTCTCATGGCCCGTGACAGCCTGAACCTGGACGTCAAAATCTGCATAATGTTGGGTCAGAGACCAAATAGAGAAGATGAGGTGGTAGGGATCGATCTTAGCCAGTCGCCCTTGCTTAATCCATTTACTTAATATTTTTACCTTGTCTTCAACTAGATGGCGCAGATCAGTCTCTAAAATAGATTTTATCCGTGGCGCGCCTTGCACTATTTCATTGGCAAAAAGACGACTCTCTCTGGGTAAGTCGCGAGCGGCGTGCAATTTATTAATTACGTAAAGTAGTATTTCTTCAATGGGATCGCCATTCTCATCTATTTCTCTCAGTGGCGCGAGCCAAGTATGTAAGAGTTTGGTTAATACAGCGGAATGAATAGCCTCCTTTGAGGGATAATAATACAGAAGGTTGGGTTTGCTAATCCCAGCAGTAGAGGCAATTTGGTCCAAAGTTGCTCCACGAAAACCAAATGAGGAAAATACGTCCAATGCTGCCTCAAAAATGAGCGCCTGATTTTTTCGTTGGATTCTTGTCGTTGCATATTCCGTCATTCAGATGTTCTTTTCTACTACCATTCAGATAATTTTGTTTTTTGTTTGTTAATGCTAAGCAATTTCTTGACTGAAGTGTCCCGTCTGTTAGCGTCAATTTTACCAAACGGTCAAACATTTTTTGGGAGAAATAAATGAATACAGTCGCGGCGGCTGGTGAAAACCTTAAAATTGATGGGTCCCGTCTCTGGGAGAGCCTCATGGAAATGGCCAAGATTGGTCCTGGAATTGCGGGTGGCAATAACAGACAAACACTCACAAATGAAGACGCAGAAGGTCGTGCTCTTTTTGAAACCTGGTGCCGTGCAGCAGGTTGCGAAATGGGCTTAGACCAGATGGGCAATATGTTTGCTCACCGTCCTGGCACTGATAGCACGTCTTTACCAGTATATGTGGGGTCTCACCTTGATACCCAGCCGACAGGTGGCAAATACGATGGGGTCTTGGGTGTCCTTGGGGGATTAGAAATTCTGCGTACGCTAAATGACCTTAATATAAAAACAAAACATCCAATCGTTGTTACTAATTGGACAAATGAGGAAGGCACCCGGTTTGCCCCCCCAATGCTTTCATCAGGGGTCTTTGCGGGAATGCACACTCAGGACTGGGCTTACGATCGAACTGATGCGGCTGGTTTAAAGTTTGGAAATGAACTTGAACGAATTGGATGGAAGGGTGAGGAGGCTGTCGGCACCAGAGAGATGCATGCTTTTTTTGAGCTACATATTGAGCAGGGCCCTATTCTGGAGGCTGAAGGCAAGATGATTGGTGTTGTAACCCATGGTCAAGGATTGTCTTGGACCCAGGTTACAATCTCAGGCAAGGAGAGCCATACTGGTTCCACCCCTATGCCAATGCGTAAAAATGCGGGTCTTGGAATGGCACGTGTTCTAGAGTTGGTTGATGAAATTGCGTGGTCGCACAAGCCCCATGCAGTTGGTGCTGCAGGGCATATTGATATTTCTCCAAATAGTCGCAACGTAATTCCAGGTAACGCGGTATTTACGATTGATTTCCGTTCTCCAGATGTTGCTGTAATCGCTGACATGGAGGCACGATTGGAAGATGGTGCTCGCAAAATCTGTGTAGAAATGGGCCTAGAAGTGTCATTTGAAAAAGTGGGTGGATTTGATCCGGTTAAGTTTGACGAAGGTTGTGTGGGTGCTGTACGTAAAGCTGCTGAGCGTTTGGGATATTCTCATATGGATTTAATATCTGGTGCTGGTCATGATGCGTGTTGGATAAATAAGTCTGCTCCCACTGCTATGGTAATGTGTCCTTGTGTAGATGGTTTGAGCCACAACGAGGCAGAGGAAATATCACAGGAATGGGCCACTGCTGGCGCAGATGTTTTGTTACACGCAGTACTGGAAATGGCAGAGGTTGTTGGGTGATAGACGATATATGATCACTTTGACTGTGATCTTTAAAAAAAAGGGGGAATCTTACAATGACCAAAGTCATTAAGGGTGGGACGGTTTGTACGGCGGATAGGGCTTGGCGTGCTGACATTTTGATTGAAGGTGAAATCATCAAGCAGATCGGTGAAGATCTTAAGGGTGATGAATATATTGATGCAGAGGGGGCCTACGTAATTCCTGGTGGAATTGATCCTCACACTCATCTTGAAATGCCATTTATGGGTACGACGGCCGCTGAGACTTTTGAATCAGGTACCTGGGCCGCTGCTGCAGGTGGAACTACAATGATTGTCGATTTTTGTCTTCCGGGTGCTGATGGCTCTATTAAAAATGCCATAAACGAGTGGCACAGAAAATCAGCGCCACAGATTTGTAGTGATGTGGGATACCATATGGCAATCACTGGCTGGGACGAGAACGTATTCAATGAAATGAAAGACGCAGTCGAAATGGGTGTTAATTCGTTCAAACATTTTATGGCGTATAAGGGCGCGCTGATGATTGAGGATGATGAAATGTTTGCTAGTTTCAAACGTTGCGCAGAGTTGGGTGCCTTACCTATGGTTCACGCTGAGAATGGCGACTTAGTGGCAGAATTGCAGCAAAAATATTTTGACCAAGGAATTACGGGTCCCGAGGGACACGCGTTTTCTCGTCCACCAGAATTAGAGGGCGAAGCGGCAAATCGAGCGATAACAATAGCTGATACTGCCGGTGTACCTTTATACATTGTGCACGTTTCATGTGAGCAAACACATGAGGCAATACGACGTGCGAGACAGAAGGGGATGCGGGTCTATGGAGAACCTCTTATCCAGTTTTTGACGCTCGATGAAAGTGAGTATTTTAATAAAGATTGGGACCATGCGGCGCGACGGGTGATGTCGCCTCCATTTAGGTCAAAAGACCATCAAGATAGTCTTTGGGCCGGACTTCAGTCAGGTTCATTACAAGTTGTTGCCACAGATCATGCGGCCTTCAATACCGCTCAAAAACGAGCAGGGCGGGATGATTTTCGGATTATACCGAACGGTTCAAATGGTTTGGAGGAACGTCTGGCGGTCTTGTGGACTGAAGGAGTTGAGACTGGCCGGCTTACACCAGAGGAGTTTGTAGCTGCCACCTCAACAAATATTGCGAAAATTTTGAATATTTATCCAAAAAAAGGGGCCATTGTTGAGGGTGCTGACGCTGATATTGTGGTTTGGGATCCAAAAATTAGTAAAGTCATTAGCCCGGCTAACCACCACTCTGTTTTGGATTATAATGTTTTTGAAGGCTTTAAAGTTAAGGCACAGTCAAGATATACACTTAATCGCGGTGAAGTGATTTGGGCTTGGGGCCAAAATAGTCAACCACAGCCTGGCAGAGGCAGGTTTATTCCAAGACCGGCATTTCCTTCTGCACATTCTGCCCTTAGTAAATGGAAAATGCTAAATTCTCCGCGTCGTATAGAGAGAGATCCTTTAAATATTCCTGCCGGAATATAAGTGCTATGAGAGGTTGTTCTTTTGCAGTCTGAAGTAATAAAAGTTTCGAACTTAGACCTAACATTTGAGACAAATGATGGACCTGTCCACGCTCTAAAAAATGTTAATTTAAAAATTAACAAGGGTGATTTTGTATCTTTCATTGGACCGTCAGGTTGTGGAAAAACAACTTTGTTACGGGTTCTGGCGGACCTTGATGAGCCGACTGATGGTGACGTAGCTGTAAATGGCGTCAGTCCAAGGCAGGCCCGAGAGTCTCGAGCATATGGCTATGTTTTTCAGGCGGCTGGTTTATATCCTTGGCGTAACATCGCGGCAAACGTAAAGTTGCCTTTAGAGATTATGGGTTATTCTAAGGAGGAACAGGTTAAAAGGGTGCAGAAAGTTCTGGATTTGGTGGAGCTAACGGGTTTCGAAAAAAAATTCCCTTGGCAACTATCTGGAGGTATGCAGCAAAGGGCTAGCATTGCAAGAGCCCTCGCGTTTGATGCTGATTTACTTTTGATGGATGAGCCATTTGGGGCCCTGGATGAAATAGTACGCGATAATTTGAATGAACAACTGTTGGAGTTGTGGAAGTCGACAAACAAAACCATTTGTTTTGTAACCCACTCCATACCTGAGGCAGTATACCTGTCGACAAAGATTGTTGTGATGTCGCCACGGCCAGGACGAATTGTAGACATAATAGACAGCAATTTACCTTCAGAAAGGCCTCTTGAGATTAGGGACTCTAAGGAGTTTACTGAAATATCTCAGAGAGTTCGAGAAGGATTACGGGCAGGCCACAGTAATGAGTAAAGGCTCACGGATAGGCTCAGATAATAAAGTACTGCCGGTAGTCTGCATTTTAACTTTGATCGTTATAGCTTGGTATGGGTTCTCTGTCGTTTTGAATGCACCATGGGAATATGATAAAGCCAAAAGAAACTCCATTACATTAACAACGACGGAATTAGTTAGTAATACTTGGTCACAAAAGCGACCAAAGTTACCCGCGCCCCATCAAGTTGTAAGAGAGATCTGGGATACAACAGTAAATAAAAAAGTAACCTCAAAAAGATCTTTAGTTTATCACGGGTTAATCACGTTTTATGAGACGATTTATGGGTTTGCCTTTGGGACAGGTCTTGGAATTTTATTGGCGCTTGGAATCGTGTACAATAGAGCTACAGCAATGAGCGTCATGCCGTGGATTATTACTAGTCAAACCATCCCAATACTTGCTATCGCACCAATGATTGTGGTTGCGCTTGGATCCTTAGGTTTCGGTGGGCTCTTGCCAATTATAATTATTTCAATGTACCTTTCCTTCTTTCCGGTGGTCGTTGGCATGGTCAAAGGCCTCAAAAGTCCCGAACAATTAGAAATTGACCAAATGAAAACTTGGTCTGCATCTAAAACGCAAATTCTATTTAAGTTAAGAGCGCCAAGATCAACGCCTTATCTTTTTACATCGTTAAAACTAGGAATGGCTGCGTCACTAGTTGGTGCCATTGTTGGTGAGTTACCGTCTGGTGGTGGTAGTGGACTCGGCTTTAGAATGCTTTCGGGTAGCACTTTTGGGAACACTTTACATATTTGGAGTGGTTTATTTTCTGCGGCAATACTTGCTGGCTCTCTGATTGCTATCATAAGTGTTATTCAAAGGGTTGTACTTAAAAGAATGGCGTTGGAGTTATAATGGTATTTTTTTGGGGAACGATAGTTTTTTGGATTTTAGCTTGGTCGGCAAATATTTGGATTGCGCGTCAAAAGGAACGAAAACTATTAAATCTATTTCCTCCAATATTGTTTGGTGGCAGCGTTATACTCGTTTGGCAGGCAAGCGTAGTTTACTTTGAAGTAAGCCCAATAATTTTGCCACCACCCTCAGCCATTTATTATAAATTTATCTCAAGCATACCCATCCTGTGGGGAGATTTTGTTCAAACTGCGATCAAGGGAGCATTATCTGGCTATATAATAGGCTGTTTGGTAGCTTTCACTGTTAGCCTGATCGCAGACAAGTTTAAGTTTTTTGAGCGTGGTGTATTGCCGATTGGGAATTTTTTAGCTGCAATGCCAATAATTGGGATCGCTCCGATTCTCGTTATGTGGTACGGGTATGGTTGGCAATCAAAAGCGGCAGTGGTTGCAGTGATGGTCTTCTTCCCAATTTTAGTAAATACTATTCAGGGAATGAAAATGTCAGATAAAATTCATAGAGACCTGATGCAAACATATAATGCCAGTTATCTACAGACATTGTTTAAATTAAGGCTTTCAACAGCCATGCCCTTTATTTTTAATGGACTTAAGATTTGCACAACGCTAGCTTTAATAGGAGCGATTGTTGCAGAGTTTTTTGGGTCCCCTATTAGGGGTATGGGATTCAGAATATCCACGGAAGCCCCTCGTTTTGCTTTAGATATGGTCTGGGCAGAAATAACAGTAGCGGCGATGGCGGGGTCGTTGTTTTATGGGGGAGTCGTTTTGCTAGAAAAGTGGATAACTTTTTGGCACCCGTCGCAAAGGTAGGTAGAGGTACTTGCTTCAATTTTAAAAATTCAACTTAGGGAGTAATAATATGTTTAAATTTTTAACTTTTACTGTCGGTGCGATAGTTGCGTTATGCGCTTCGATTGTTTCTGCGGCAGATAATGTGACCGTCCAATTAAAGTGGGTAACTCAAACTCAATTCGCTGGATATTACGTTGCTCAAGATAAAGGCTTTTACGAGGCAGAGGGCCTTAATGTAACTATAAAAGCTGGTGGTCCTGACATTGGTCCTATGAGTGTACTTGCCGGTGGTGGTGCAGATGTTGCTGTAGACTGGATGCCTTCGGCTTTAGCGGCACGTGAGCAAGGTTTTGCAAACGTTAACATAGCGCAGCCTTTCGCTGGATCAGGAATGATGTTGGTTTGTCGAAAAGACCGAGGTGTTAATTCTGTTGCTGATTTAAAAGGTAAGAACCTTTATGTTTGGTATTTTGGAAATGAATGGCCGTTCTTAAGTTGGATGAATAAACTAGGCCTAGCTACAGACGGAAGTGCTGGTGGCGTTTCTGTATTTAGGCAAGGTTGGGATATTTTGCCCCTGACAACAGGTGACGCAAACTGCGTTTCGGCAATGTCTTACAATGAATATTGGCAGATTTTGGATGCAGGCCTCAAGCCTGAGGATCTAACGGTATTTAGGTATGAAGATGAGGGCGTAGCAACGTTAGAAGATGGACTTTATGTCAAGGAAGAAAATTTATCTGATCCGGCATTTGTTGATAGAATGGTAAGGTTCGTGAGAGCATCTATGAAGGGTTGGAAATACGCTGAGAATAACACAGCTGAAGCGGCTCAAATTGTTGTAGATAACGACGATTCTGGGTCACAAAGACTTGATCTTAATACTATTCAAATGGGTGAAATTGCCAAACTCACAGCTGGTAGCAATGGTGCGCTCTCAGAGGCGGACTTTAATCGCACAGTTTCTAGTCTTATGACTGGTGGTTCAGATCCAGTGATTACTAAAATGCCTAGTGGTGCTTGGAGTCATGTCATTACAAACGCCGCTTTGAAATAAACGCAGAGTAATTATTGCCCTTAATTACTGTGGGCTATAAAATAGCACATGCCACCTAGTGGCATGTGCTATATTTTTTAAACCAATAGAAAATATCTATTTGCACCAATTTTAATTGATACTGTTGGTTGGTTTAGTATTGCCTCTTTAGGATCAGCATGAGAGCGATATGCTATGAAATTGGCTCGAGTTGATAAACCAATTATTGGCGCATTGTGGATGGCCACATCAGGTCTGTGCTTTATAGGCGTGTATGTCGGTGTTAAATATGTTGGAACAAGACTCCCAGCGGCTGAAAGTGCCTTCTTGCGTTATGTTTTGGGTTTGGTATTTTTATTTCCTATATTGCGGATGTTGTGGCTTGAAGGCTTAACTGGAGAAGTCGTAAGGCTTGGCGTTGTTCGTGCACTTGTTCACACATTTGCAGTTACTCTTTGGTTCTATGCAATGGCTAGGCTACCCGTCGCTGAGGTGTCAGCCATGGGGTACCTTACGCCAGTATTTGTTACAATTGGCGCTGTACTTATATTGGGGGAGCGGCTCGCCCTGCGGCGTGGGATGGCAATTTTGTTGGCAGTTATTGGTGTCTTGATAGTTTTAAGGCCGGGATTTCGCGAAGTTTCTATGAGCCATCTTGCAATGCTAAGTTCAACCCTTTTTATGGGTGCGAGTTACTTGACTGCTAAACGGCTGACTGATGTAGCAAGTGCTGAAATGGTTTTGGCACTCCTTTCGATAGGTGTGACTGTTGGTCTAATTCCGTTAGTAATTCCGGTATGGATTAACCCTACAGGTTTTGAATTATTAATGCTTTTCTTAGTAGCTACCTTTGCGGTTGCAGGCCACTATGCAATGTCATTAGCTTTTCGGTCAGCATCTTTAACAGTTACTCAACCAATTACTTTTTTACAGTTGATTTGGGCTTTTGCAGTTGGGTTTTTGTTGTTTGGTGAACGTATAGATGGGTTTGTAATTTTGGGTGGTGTTATGATAATCGGGTCAGTACTTTATATCACTCTGCGTGAGGCACAACTAAAACGAAGACGTGAGAGGACTGCGCTATGATTGATCCGAAACCGACTGCAAGTCATTTCATAAATGGTGAATACGTTGAGGATAAATTGGGTAAAGCCATTGATGTAATTTATCCTGCTACGGGCCATGTAATTGCTCAGGTGCATGCCGCCACATCTCAAATATTAGAGGCTGCTTTGGTTGCTTCCAAAAAAGCTCAACCGGCCTGGGCGGCTCTTACTGGTACTGCACGTGGTCGCATTTTGCGAAGGGCTGCTGACATAATGCGAGAGCGGAACCGTGAGCTATCAGAATTAGAAACTTATGACACTGGCAAACCTCTGCAAGAAACCCTTGTCGCTGATGCAACTTCAGCGGCCGACGCTTTGGAGTATTTTGGTGGAATTGCGGGTAGCCTTACTGGAGAGCATGTCCAGTTTGGAGAAGATTTTATCTACACAATTCGAGAACCGTTAGGCGTCTGTGTTGGACTAGGTGCATGGAATTATCCGACCCAAATTGCCGCCTGGAAGGGTGCGCCTGCGTTGGCTTGTGGTAATGCAATGATTTTTAAACCCTCTGAAACGACCCCGTTGTGTGCTTTAAAGGTTGCCGAAATTCTCCATGAGGCTGGGCTGCCAGCTGGTCTTTATAATGTAGTTCAGGGGCTAGGAGATGTCGGTGCATCCCTAGTCAAAGATCCACGGGTAGATAAGGTTTCCCTTACTGGTTCGCTGCCCACTGGTCGTAAAGTTTACGCCGCTGCCGCAGAGGGAATGCGCCACGTTACAATGGAACTCGGTGGTAAATCTCCCTTAATAATTTTTGACGATGCAAATTTAGAGGATGCCGTTAGCGGTGCCATTCTGGCGAATTTCTATTCTTCTGGGCAAATTTGTTCAAATGGCACACGCGTTTTTGTTCAAACTGGCATTAAGGATGCCTTTCTTGCACGCCTGAAGACTCGAGTTGGATCTGCAATATTAGGTGACCCAATGGATGAAAATACTAACTTTGGGCCGATGGTTTCTGAGCGGCAATGTGAGATTGTTGAAGGCTTTATTGCAAAAGGTATAGCTGAGGGAGCAAAATTAATTTGTGGTGGAGAGCGCTTGGATAAACCTGGCTATTGGCTTACGCCCGCGATATTTTCTAATGTTAAAGATGATATGATTATTGCTCGTGAAGAAATCTTTGGGCCAGTTATTTCTATTCTCGAATTTAAAGAAGAAGCTGAGGTTTTAACACGCGCAAATGCCACAGAATATGGACTGGCAGCGGGCGTATTTACTCAAAACTTGCCGCGGGCGCACCGGATGGTAAAATCCCTCGAAGCAGGAACATGTTATATTAATACCTATAATGACGCACCCGTTGAGGCTCCATTTGGAGGAGTAAAAATGTCTGGTGTGGGGCGCGAAAACTCAAAGGCTGCTATCAACCATTACTCCCAGTTGAAATCAGTTTATGTGCGGATGAGTGAATTAGAGGCACCGTACTAAATTTTACTTTCCTCTAATTTTTTTGTTCGTTTAATTACATAAAAAATTGTTAAAATTGTCATCAGACAACTTCCTAGCATAATAAAAATCAACGGTAGGGCTCCTGAACCAAGAGTTAGTACGGCGGCTGTCACTGTCGCAATAATGGCGCCACCTCCGGTATTAATGGTACCGCCAATACCAGAGGCTGAGCCTGCTAAGTGTGGCCTCACGGACATCATGCCCGCGTTTGCATTTGGAATTACCATTCCGTTTCCTAACCCCATAATGCAGACGCAACCAAAAAATGATATTGGAATAGGATTGGTGAATAGAAATAAGCAAAGGCATAGTGTCATTGCAAATGCAGTTACTATTGCCCCTATAAATGCCATTTTATCTACTCCAAATGACCTGGAGAACCTACCTGATAAACCATTGCCAATAATGTAGCCCAATGTGGGTACGCCAATATAAAAACCTAATGTATCAGGACTAAGGGCAAACAGTTCTCGCCCAACGTAGGCGGCACCACCCAAATATGCGTAATAAGCGCCTGCACTAAAACCCGCAGTCAGGCTATAACCCCAAAATCGACGAGCTTTTAATAGTTCGGGATAGGAACGAAACTGTTCTGCCATAGAATTTGTTTTATGGCGGTTTGTCTCACCCATATCAAAATAGGTTAATATAAATATAAATATTCCCACTCCGAGCAACACCCAAAAGCTGGCGATCCAGCTAAATTTTACCTCTAACATTCCTCCAAAAGCGGGTCCTACTAGGGGAAGTACGGAAAACCCCATGGCTATATATCCTAGAACAGATGCGGCTTGATCTTGGCTGTAGGAGTCTCTTACAGCCGCGCGTGAAATTACAAGCCCAGCAACCACAACAGCCTGTAGGACCCTACAAAACAGAAAAGCCTCAAAGTTTGTGGCTAATATACATCCGACAGAACTTAAACAAAATATAGATAATGATCCTAATACAACGGGCCTTCGGCCATAGCGGTCTGATAATGGACCCACAAAAATCTGGAAAATAGCATTCATTGCAAGAAATAATGTTATGGAAAGAGTGGTAGCTGAATAACTTACATTAAATGTATCTGCCATTGCCGGTAACGATGGAAGGTGCATGTTCAGTGCCAGAGCCCCAATTGCTGCTAAGCAAATCAATGTGAACATACTAGGCGGCGTGGAATTATTTAAAAATTTTGGCGAGTTCAAGTTATGCATTAACGACCGCTACATAGGGGGCCAAAGATTGTCTAGAAACTTCTTACGCATGAAATTTAGTATAACCAAGGCAAGATTATATTAACCAGAAAAATTAACGGTATTACTTTCCAATTTTTTTGTTCTTTTGACGACATAGACAAGGGCAACAATTGACATAATACTCGTGCTAAACATAATAAAAATTAATGGTAGAGCTCCGGTGCCGGGAGTTAGTACAGCTGCGGTGGCAGTGGCTATTATAGCTCCACCTCCTGTATTTAGGGTGCCACCAAGACCTGAAGCTGAGCCTGCTAAGTGTGGTCTAACAGACATCATGCCTGCGTTTGCGTTGGGGAGTACCATTCCATGGCCTATTCCCGTTAGCAATACGCACCCAAAAAATGATATTGGGATAGGATCGGTTAATATGAAAAGGCTAATACATAAAGCCATTCCCATAGAGGTTATTATAGAACCCATTGAAATCATTTTATTAATACCAAAAAATACAGAAAACCTACCAGAAACCCAGTTACCAATTACGTAACCCAATACTGGTGAGCCTATATAAAAGCCTAATACATCAGGACTTAGCTCAAATAACTCACGTCCAATGTACGCTGCTCCTCCTAAGTACGCGTAATATCCGCCCGCATTAAAAGCTGCAGTTAAACTATAGCCCCAGAAGCGGCGAGCTTTTAATAGTTCGGGATAGGAACGAAACTGTTCTGCCATAGAATTTGTTTTATGGCGGTTTGTCTCACCCATATCGAAATAGGTTAATATAAATATAAATATCCCCACTACGAGCAACACCCAAAAGCTGGCAATCCAGCTAAATTTAACTTCTAAAATTCCACCTAAAGCGGGGCCAATTAAGGGAAAAATTGCCATGCCCATAGTCACATATCCTAGAACAGATGCAGCTTGATCTTGGGTATAGGAGTCCCTGACAGTTGCGCGTGAAATTACAAGTCCAGTTACTGCAACCGCCTGCAACACCCTACAAATGAGAAAAAATTCAAAGTTTGTCGCTAATATACAGCCTACTGAACTTAAGCAAAATATGGATAATGCTCCTAAGACAACGGGCCTTCGGCCATAGCGGTCTGATAATGGTCCCACAAAAATTTGGAAAACGGCATTCATCGCAAGAAATAATGTGATTGAGAGAGTAGTAACTGAATAGCTTACGTTAAAGGTATCCGCGATTGCAGGTAACGATGGAAGGTGCATGTTCAGTGCCAGAGCCCCAATTGCTGCTAAGCAAATCAATGTGAACATACTGGGTGGCGTGGAGTTATTGAGAAATTTTGAGAAAACTAAATTGTTCATCAGAAATGGCTACATAGGCTCTAGAGGCTTGTCCAGTGACGCAAAGTGGCAAACCTATACGATAGCTAGGAAATTAATATTTTTAAATTAGTCTTCGCTTCGCAACGTTTCAGGGATATGAATAAAGAAAGAGGGTCGTGTTATGAATAAAATTTTAACTGAACTGGAAGCGCGTCGGAACGTTGCACGAATGGGCGGCGGGCAGAGCCGTATCGATGCTCAGCATGCCAAAGGAAAACTCACTGCACGCGAACGTATTGATTTACTCCTTGATGATGACAGCTTTGAAGAATTTGATATGTTTAAAGCTCACCGATGTGTTGATTTCGGCATGGATGAACAACAATACCCAGGCGATGGCGTGGTAACAGGTTGGGGCACCATCAACGGCAGAATGATCTACGTTTATAGCCAAGATTTTACTGTGTTCGGTGGCTCTCTATCTGAAACCCATGCTGAGAAAATCTGTAAAATTATGGATATGGCAATGCAAAATGGTGCCCCAGTGATAGGGCTAAATGACTCAGGAGGTGCACGGATCCAGGAAGGTGTGGCGTCTTTGGGGGGATATGCTGAAGTATTCCAGCGCAACGTTATGGCATCAGGAGTGGTACCACAGATCAGTGTCATCATGGGGCCCTGTGCAGGTGGAGCAGTATACTCGCCTGCAATGACTGATTTTATTTTTATGGTTAAAGATAGTAGCTATATGTTTGTCACCGGGCCCGACGTTGTTAAAACAGTTACAAATGAAATTGTCACTGCAGAAGAATTGGGTGGTGCATCCACGCATACGAAGAAATCGTCCGTAGCCGACGGGGCTTTTGAAAATGACGTTGTCGCTCTCACAGAAGTGCGACGCCTGATAGATTTTTTACCTTTGAATAATCGTCAGAAGCCACCTGTTCGACCATTTTTTGATGATCCCTCCCGGGTAGAATTAAGTTTAGACACACTCATTCCCGAGAACCCAAATCAGCCGTACGATATGAAAGAGCTCATTTTAAAAATTGCTGATGAAAGTGATTTCTACGAAATTCAGGAAGATTTTGCAAAAAATATACTGACTGGTTTTATCCGTATGGAAGGTTCAACGGTGGGTGTTGTAGCTAACCAGCCCACTGTGTTGGCTGGGTGCCTAGATATTGACGCAAGTAGAAAAGCGGCGCGTTTTGTGAGGTTCTGTGATGCTTTTGAAATTCCAATATTGACGCTCGTTGATGTGCCTGGTTTCTTACCAGGTACCAGCCAAGAATTTGGTGGAGTTATCAAACATGGAGCAAAGCTATTATTTGCCTACGGTGAAGCTACGGTCCCAAAAGTGACTGTGATTACCCGCAAGGCATATGGGGGGGCTTATGATGTGATGTCTTCTAAGCACCTGCGTGGGGATTTTAATTACGCGTGGCCGACAGCTGAGATTGCTGTAATGGGAGCTAAGGGAGCTACAGAGATCATTCATAGGGCAGATCTTAATAATCCTGAAAAAATTGCCCAACATACAGCTGATTATGAAAAGCGATTTGCTAACCCGTTTATAGCTGCTGAAAAGGGCTTTATTGATGAAGTTATAATGCCTGGTTCAACCCGCCGTAGGGTTTGCAGGGCCTTCGCCAGTCTTCGAGGAAAATCTCTAAAAAATCCATGGAAGAAGCATGATAATATACCTTTGTAAAAAATTAATTGATATTAATTGTTTGGCCACCTTGGATATAGTGGAAAAGTATAATTTCTTTCTTGCTCTTAAAAAGTTTTTGTAATGGAAAAGTATCGTGGGTTTCCTGGCCGGCTAACGGGAACAGATTTTCAATTTACTATCCGACGCGCAAGTAAAAAAGGGCCATCAAAAATTATTCGTCGAGAGCGTCACGCAGATAGACGACCACCTGACCGAAGAGCTGACGAGGCATTTTTGCATGCTTTGATTGACTATTTTGGGGATAGTGCTTTTGAGCGTGGCAATTTAGACACGGGGCGGTTGTCCTGGCTTTTTGAACGTGAGGTAATTCCGGCTGAAGATGATTTCAATCCTGAATCTTATGAAGCTAAATTAAGAGTAGACCTGTCGAAGGCGGAATCTGCGTTCCCTCAAATATTTATGGCAGGCTGGTCGGCATGAATTCGCTTAGCCGACACAACATAATTGCGCAGATTTACGCCGACTTGACCGGCTATGTAGGGAGTGCACTAGCCGTGCCTGAATTTACGGACCATATTAGTGCTAAGCAGTTTCGAAAGTGACCTTTTCGAAGATGCATATGTTCCTTCTTTCCTCAACCGGTTTTGGCATCTGCTGGAACCGGTTTTTTTCCTAGTAATATCGTGTCATAACTTACGATGTGCCGAGAAGGGTTTCTTAATGTTTAAAAAAATTCTAATAGCTAACCGTGGTGAGATTGCCTGCCGAGTTATAAAATCTGCCCAAGCCATGGGTATTAAGACTGTTGCCATTTATTCTGATGCTGATGTCCAGTCATTGCATGTAAAAATGGCCGATGAAGCAGTTCACATTGGTCCGTCTCCAGCTAATGAATCTTATATTGTAATTGAAAAAGTGTTGGATGCAGTACGTCAAACTGGGGCTGATGCCGTGCATCCAGGTTATGGATTCTTGTCTGAGAATAAGGTTTTTGCTGAAGCACTAGAGGTTGAAAAGGTTACTTTTATAGGTCCGCCAGCTAGCGCAATAGAGAGCATGGGCGATAAAATAACATCCAAAAAACTGGCTCAGGATGCAGGTGTGAATACTGTTCCTGGTTTCATGGGCATCATTAATGATGCAGATGAAGCTGTTAAAATTGCCAATGAGGTTGGATACCCAGTTATGATCAAAGCCAGTGCCGGTGGTGGTGGTAAGGGTATGCGTATTGCTTGGAATGATACGGAGGCACGTGAAGGGTTTCAATCCTCAACGAATGAGGCGGCAAAAAGCTTTGGTGATGATCGCATTTTTATTGAGAAATTTATTACCCAACCTCGTCATATTGAAATCCAAGTTTTGGCTGATCGCCATGGGAATTGTATCTACCTTAACGAGCGAGAATGTTCTATTCAAAGGCGAAATCAAAAAGTTATTGAGGAGGCGCCTAGCTCGTTTCTGACTCCCAAAGTCCGTGAGTTGATGGGTGAACAATCATGCGCGTTGGCACAAGCAGTCGGCTACACGAGTGCAGGAACTGTCGAATTTATTGTTGATAGTGATCAGAACTTTTATTTTTTGGAGATGAATACCCGATTGCAGGTGGAGCATCCGGTGACTGAGCTGATCACAGGGATTGATCTGGTTGAACAAATGATCCTTGTAGCTAACGGTGAGGCGTTAACTATATCGCAAAGAGATGTTGTGATTAATGGCTGGGCGATTGAAAGCCGCCTCTATGCGGAAGATCCGTACCGCAGTTTTTTACCCTCTATTGGTCGGCTCAGAAAGTATCGGCCACCAACTGAGAGCCGCAGTAAAACGGTGGTAGTTCGCAATGATACTGGGGTCTACGAAGGTGGCGAAATAAGTATGTACTATGATCCCATGATTGCAAAACTGTGCACTTGGGCGCCAACACGTGACGCTGCTATTGTACATATGCGCCACGCATTAGATGCATTTGAAATTGAAGGAATTGGACATAATATTCCGTTTTTATCTGCTGTGATGGACCACCCAAAATTCTGTTCGGGTGACATAACGACAGCCTTTATTGAGGAAGAGTATCCCGAAGGATTTCATGGAGTTGAGCTACCGGATAAAACATTAAAAATTGTGGCTGCCTGTGCCGCCGCAATGTATCGATTAGGTGAAATCCGACGCACGCGCGTTTCTGGTCGCATGGACAATCATGCCCGGCGTGTTCGTGATGATTGGATAGTTAGCCTTCAAGGGAATGAATTTCCAGTGACAATTTCTGCTGATCCGAATGGTTCGACTGTTCATTTTCAAAATGGAAGTCATCGGGTGTCCAGTGATTGGACACCTGGCCAATCTATGGCTTTGATGAACGTTGATGAGCAAGATATTGCACTAAAGGTTGAAAAACGCACAAGCGGATTCAGGGTCCGGTTCCGTGGGGCGGATATGGTGGTAAATGTGCGCAGCCCACGCCAAGCAGAATTAGCGAAGCTTATGTTGGAACAAAAGACAGAGGATACTACTAAACTTCTTCTCTGCCCAATGCCGGGTCTGATTGTTAAAGTAGATGTTAATGTTGGTGATGAGGTTCACGAAGGGCAGGCCTTGTGTACAGTTGAGGCGATGAAAATGGAAAATATTCTTCGAGCTGAAAAGAAGTCTGTTGTAAAAGAGATTAAAGTACAACCTGGTGATAGCTTAGCTGTAGACGAAGTAATTATGGAGTTTGAGTGATCTTGACTTCACTTATTGCAACAGTTCCATCTTTTGAAGGTAAAGTTTTGCGTTACCCAGCAATTTATGGCTTCTTAATTTCTTGTTGCCGCATTGGCATTTTGTCAATTACGCGGCTCAGTTCTCGCATACCCCAAGCAAATGGTTTCCTTAATTTAACATTGCCGTCTTTACCAAGCAACACCCATACAAATCCCTTTGGCCTAAGGTTTTTACGGAGTGCAGTTTTCAATTCTGGATTTGTATCAACCACCACCATTACATCTCTTTCCAAGATGATGTCCAAACTTTCCTTCAAAAGAGCCATTTGCTGCCTGAAAGTTGGGTCCAATGGGCTGTCTGCAAAAACAATGAGTGGACGCGCAACCCAAACCATTTCTTCAAGATCAACATCTGACGTCGAAAATATACGTGATGGGTCTGCCTTCCAAGCTGCTAGTGTTTCGCCGGCTGTCGCGGAAGAGCTCAGTGTTATAATACCAAAAATTATTGCCAAAATTCGATTTAACATAAGATCTCCTCTGTTTGTTGCTATAAACGTTTTCAGTACGCAAGCGAAGAGGAAAATTACAAAATATTTGATCAGGTGGCCATGATAAAGGGAGTTCACCGGTGGTAAGTAAAAAGTCTTGGAGCCAGATGGCTGAAAAAGAATTGCGGGGAAAGTCTTTAAAAGATTTAACCTGGAGAACGCTTGAAGGCATTGATGTGCAGCCAGTGTATACGGCTGAAGATTTACATGGCTTGGACCATATTGAGAGTATTCCCGGTGAGGCGCCCTACAGTCGTGGGGTTAAAGCTACTATGTATGCGGGCCGGCCTTGGACAATAAGGCAGTATGCAGGATTTTCGACTGCTGAAGAGTCTAATGCTTTCTACCGGCAGGCTTTATCTGG
This sequence comes from Planktomarina sp., assembly GCA_017856985.1. Lineage (GTDB taxonomy): Bacteria > Pseudomonadota > Alphaproteobacteria > Rhodobacterales > Rhodobacteraceae > Planktomarina > Planktomarina karensis. Next base: position 58,099 of record JAFMEA010000003.1, on the reverse strand, counting down.
GGGTCAGCAGGGTGTTTCTGTTGCATTTGACCTTGCCACGCACCGTGGCTTTGACAGTGACCATCCTCGTGTAGTTGGCGACGTCGGCAAAGCTGGGGTGGCGATCGACAGTGTAGAAGATATGAAAATTTTATTTGATGGTATTCCTTTAGACAAGATTTCTGTCTCAATGACCATGAATGGGGCAGTTATACCAGTTTTGGCTTCATTTATTGTAGCAGGCGAAGAGCAGGGTGTTGCGAGAGCTGACCTTTCTGGAACAATCCAAAATGATATTTTGAAAGAATTTATGGTACGCAATACCTATATATATCCCCCAGAAGCTTCGATGCGGATCGTGGCTGATATTATTGAGTTTACGGCAACGGAAATGCCTAAATTCAATTCAATTTCAATTAGTGGCTATCACATGCAAGAAGCGGGTGCCAATCTAGTGCAAGAGCTAGCTTACACAATTGCTGATGGTCGAGAATATGTGCGTGCAGCGATAGAACGTGGCATGGATGTAGATGCGTTTGCTGGCCGGCTATCTTTCTTTTTTGCCATAGGCATGAATTTCTTCATGGAGGTTGCAAAGTTGCGTGCGGCCCGTGTGCTGTGGCACCGTGTCATGGCTGAGTTCGAGCCCAAAAATCCAAAATCAAGCATGCTTCGCACCCACTGTCAGACTTCAGGTGTCAGCCTTCAAGAGCAAGATCCTTATAATAATATTGTTCGTACAGCTTTTGAAGCTATGTCAGCTGTCTTGGGTGGCACTCAATCGTTACATACTAATAGCTTTGATGAGGCAATTGCATTGCCAACAGAAACTTCTGCCCGGATTGCAAGAAATACCCAGCTGATCTTACAAGAAGAAACTGGTGTAACCAATGTGGTTGATCCCCTGGCAGGCTCTTATTATGTGGAAAAACTCACCGCAGATATGATTGATGAGGCGTGGGCTCTTATTGAAGAGGTTGAGCAACTAGGCGGAATGACTAAAGCTGTTGCTAGTGGCATCCCTAAATTAAAAATAGAGGAAAGCGCTGCTCGACGACAAGCTCTTATAGATCGTGGAGAAGAAGTCATTATTGGTGTAAATAAATACAAGCTTGAAACCCAACCTGATATCGACGTTCGTGATATCGATAACAACGAAGTTCGTGAAGCTCAGCTAACTAAGCTTGAAAATATTCGTAGAACTCGAAATAAATCAGCTTGTGATGCAGCTTTGCTTGAGCTGGGGCGTCGCTGCGAGGAGGGTGGCAATCTTTTAGAGGCCGCGATTGAAGCTGCGCGTCAACGTGCGACTGTGGGCGAAATTTCAATAGCGATGGAAGGCACGTTTGGCCGGCATCGAGCGGAGGTGAAAACATTGGCAGGTGTATATGGTTCGATTTATGAGGATGATGAGGATTTTAAAACCATTCAAAGATCAGTTGAAGATTTTGCAGCAACTGAAGGTAGGCGACCACGTATTCTGGTAGTTAAAATGGGGCAAGATGGTCATGATCGGGGAGCCAAAGTCATTGCCACTGCCTTTGCTGACATCGGATTTGATGTGGATGTTGGGCCATTGTTTCAAACCCCGGAGGAAGCTGCTCAAGACGCAGTCGACAATGATGTACATGTCGTGGGTATTTCAAGCCAAGCGGCAGGGCATAAAACTCTGGCACCAAAGCTAGTCGCGGCATTGAAGGCAGCTGATGCAGAGGAAATTATCGTTGTTTGTGGTGGGGTAATACCTCAGCAAGATTATGATTTCCTAAAAATGGCCGGCGTAGCTGCTATTTTTGGACCAGGGACTAACATTCCGAATGCAGCTAAAGAAGTCTTGGATCTGATACGAAAAGCTCGCGCTTGAAATTCTAGTGCGCAGTTGCGGAGAAGGATAATGCTGGTCTTAGATCACTTTGTGGTAGCAGGGACGTCCCGGGCCATCGCAACAGATTGGGTAAGCAATACACTTGGTGAGATGCCCAAAGTAAGTGGCAAACATAAATATTTTGGAACGCATAATCACCTTTGGGGAATGGGGCCAACATGTTACTTGGAGACTATTTCGATTGACCATGCTGCCACAAAGCCTGAGTTCGCACGTTGGTTTGGGCTTGATCATTTTGTGGGCCCGCCGCGTTTGGCTGGTTGGGTTTTAGCTACCAAAAATATTAAGCATACGCTCTCGCAACTCGACCCTGAGTTCGGTGAGCCGGTAAGGCTTCAACGGGGCAAGTACCAGTGGGTAATTTCTGTCAGTGCGTCTGGCCAACTTCCTTTTGGTGGCTATGGCCCAGCATTGATTGAATGGGAGGGTGGCTTCCACCCATGTCTTGACTTGCCTGACAGCAAATGCCGTTTACATACTCTGAAAATCCGGCATCCACAGGCTGAAACAATGAAATCTTCTCTCGGTGATCTCATGAATGACGATAGAATAATTTTTGAAACGGGGGTAGAAAAAATTTCTGCTGAAATTGAAAAAGATGAGAGATTAATAACACTTCAATAACAAGCTTTGGACTTTAACATTTAGAATTATTATCTTATGGGTGTGTATGTCACTTTGGTCCCGAATTGCTGATGTGCTGACTGCCCTGGTTTCTGGTGAGAGCCTATCTAACGTTTTCAAAAAATTAAAAACTCCACCAGAGCGAACAGTGGGCTTTACCATTGCAGTTATTGCCTTGAGTGCAAAGATGGCAAAAGCGGATGGTCAGGTTACCCACTCAGAGGTCCTGGCGTTTAGAGAAGTTTTTCGCGTTCCAGTATCGGATGAAGCTAATGCAGAGCGTGTCTTTGACCTAGCAAGACAAGATGTTGCTGGCTTCGAAATTTATGCTCGTAAAATAAAAAAAATGTTTGGCACTCAAACTGACACATTGGAAGATTTACTTGAAGGCCTATTTCATATTGCAGTTGCTGATGGCCGCTACCACGAACAAGAAGATGCATTCCTTAAACGAGTATGTGAAATTTTTGTGCTGAGCGATCGTAGTTTTAGGATAATGAAAGCACGCTATATCAAAGGAACGCCGGCCAACCCCTATGAGGTTTTGGGCGTATCCCCTTCTGCTAGCCTAATTGAGATTCGCAATGCCTGGAGGGATTTAGTTAAAAAAAACCATCCTGATCAACTAACTGCCCGTGGTGTTCCAATTGAGGCAGTTAAATTGGGTGAAGCCCGGCTGGTTGCTATCAACCAGGCTTGGGACAAAATAAATAATGCTACAGAAAACTTTCTTGCGTAAAATAAAATTAAGTGAGCCTAATATCTATATTAGGGGCAGCGCCTAAGGCCTTAGCCAGAGAACGAAACCGCTCTTCCGCCACCTCCCCAAAAAGGGGTTCTGCTTCGGCTGTAAGGCTTAGTGATAGTATTTTATTCTTTTTGATCCAATTTAATTTTGCAGTTTCGTCGTCTGGATTAGCCCAAAGCATTGCACCTAATCGCATGGCTTTTCCCAATACTTCAGCTTCTTTTTTGTCATCAGACGATAGAAGGGATATCATAGGCTCCAGCTGGCTTACATTACGTTTGTTACGATATCTATGCAGCAGAGCAAGCCCCAAAAAAACACGTTCGTTATGGCTTAAACCTCCAAGATTTGAGCGTGTGGCATAATCAAAGCATGTTTCTGCGCGAAAATCTGGATGCGCGCGCCAACTTACATCATGCAAAAGGCAGGCGGCACGAACCAGCCTAGCTTTTTCAGGTCTGATGTTAATAAAGATTGGTAATATGAATTTATGCAATCGCATGCCAAACCCCGGCAGTCGAGCATCTTTTCGCTCAGCAAAGTGGCAGCTCTCGATTAATGGATCTCGATCCCGCATTATTTGCGGCATCTGCTCGTAGAGCATACCCTCTCGTATACCATAGCTTGATATTGCGATATCGTGTGGTTTAAATCGTCGAATAAGACCTTTCAAAATTTGTATTGCGATTGGAACTAAATCAATTCTCTCTGATGCAATGCGAATTTCTGATTTGATACTGTCTAAACCATAGTTCTTTATATATTCGTCTGTTTTGTGAATGTCTTGAAATGTCATACGGTATTCATGCATCACGTGAAGTGGGTAACCCCGACGATGCATGTCAATACGGGCAATCGCGCGCCAAGATCCCCCTACTAGAAACAATCGATCAGATTGTGATCCCATTTGAATGTGCAAATTATCCAAAGTTTTGGAAATAAATAACTTTTGGCCACGCTTGCCTCCAGTGATACCAGCAATACTTAACGGGCCTAACGATGAGGTAATCCTTTTCCCAACTTCCCCATTTGAAATTTCGGCCAATTCCATAGATGCACCACCGATGTCACATACAAGGCCATAAGATCCTGGCCATCCAAGTAAGACGCCCTGTGCTGACAGTCGGGCTTCCTCTGGACCACTAACGACATGAATTTTTAAACCAGTTTCAGAAAAAACTTGGTTCACAAAGCTAGTCCCATCACTGGCTTCTCTAACAGCCGCTGTAGCAATTGCCGTTAAATCCTGAAGGCCAACACCCTTGCCTATGGTACAGAAACGCCTCAATGCGGAAAGTGCGCGTTGGCGACCTTCTGGGTTTAGTTTACCAGTTTCAGCAAGGCCGGCTCCTAAGGCACACATAACCTTTTCGTTAAAAAAGTAGGCAGGTGATCGGGCTGCACCATCAAAAACAACTAGGCGTACTGAATTAGATCCCACATCAATCACGCCAACGCGGGACAGATCTCTTGCCTTAGGGTTTTCAAATAATGGCCTATTAAATGGACCCCAATTTGAAGAAATGCCTGCTAATCTATCCATTTGTGGTCCTCTAGATTAAGTGGATGTTAACAAACGCTCAGGCTCGGTCAATCAGATCATGGTTTTGGTAGAGCTTGCGTGGTGTCGGAATGAGTTAATTTGGGTACATCTTTAGCACCTGCACTGCCGCGACCTGAAAGGGATGCATTTTCCATAAAAAAACGATGGCAATTAAATGCAAATTTGCCACTTGGCCAAGTGGCTCGGGTATAAGTCCCGTCGTGCTGCATTATCCAAGATTGAGCAATATCAGCCAAATTAGCTGCCATAATTTGGTTTACAATTTGCGATTTTACAGTGGAATTTTTTATCTCAACAAGCGTTTCCACTCTGCGGTTAAGGTTGCGACCCATCCAATCAGCAGATGAAATATACACTTTTGATTTCAGGCTGGGCATCTTGTTCCCGTTAGCAAAGCAAACAATACGGGAATGTTCCAGAAAACGCCCAATAATTGACTTAACTCGAATATTCTCCGAGAGTCCTTTGACCCCGGGACGCAATCCACAAATACCACGTATTACTAGATTAATTTTTACGCCTGCTTGTCCAGCTGCGTAAAGTGCATCAATCACATCTGCATCTATCAATGAGTTCATTTTTGCCCAAATTGCTGCAGGTTTTCCTTTGCTTGCATTAGTTTTCTCTGATGCAATCCGTTCCAGTAAAGTTGACTTTAGAGAGAGTGGAGATATTGAAATATTTTCTAAAGTTTTAGGTTGCGCATAGCCAGAAAGATAGTTGAAGACTTTTGTTGCATCTCTTCCCAGTGCTGCGTCGCGGGTGAACAGGCTTACATCGGTATAAGTCTGGGCCGTTATTGGATGGTAATTTCCAGTGCCGTAATGAGTGTAAGTGATTAATTTGCTCCCCTCGCGGCGAACCACTGTACTTATTTTTGCGTGAGTTTTTAAATTTATGAAACCATAAACTACATGTGCACCAGCTCGCTCCAGACGACGTGACTGACGAATGTTTGCTGCTTCATCAAACCGGGCTTTTAATTCCACTAACGCTGTCACTGATTTGCCAGCTTCAGCAGCTTCACAGAGTGCCTCAACAATTGGTGAACGTTTAGATGTACGGTATAGAGTTTGCTTGATGGCTACTACATTAGGATCAATTGCTGCCTGCTGTAAAAAACGAACCACCATATCAAAAGTCTCGTAAGGATGTTGAAGTAGTAGGTCCTTTTGACTAATGGCTGCAAACATATCTCCTTCATGATCTGTTACCCGTTCTGGAACCCGTGGACTGAAGTTTGGCCAGACTAACTTTGCTTCTGACTCAAATACCAATTCGGTTAAGCTGGATAGCCCAATCATTCCATCAATTTCGACAACTTCGTTTTCCGTAACATTTAGTTCAAGCATAATAGAATTGCGAAGTGCTTCAGGTGCGCCGGCACTTATCTTGAGCCGGATTACTTCTCCCCTTCGACGACGCTTCAAAGCAACTTCAAATTCACGAACTAAATCTTCGGCTTCATCTTCAACTTCTAGATCACTATCCCGTAGAATGGAAAATGCGCAGTGACCTGTTAATGTGTAGCCGGGAAAAACTTGTCCCATCTGCATCAAAATTAATTCTTCCAGTGGGATGTAGTTAGAACCCTTTCCTTGTAGTTTTACAAATCTGTTTACCTGATGCGGGACGGGGACTAGTGCGCGAAGGCTTCGCCCATCAGATTTACGTTCCAATTGCAGTGCCAATGCAAACCCAGAATTTGGGATAAATGGAAATGGATGTGCAGGATCGATTGCCAAAGGTGATATTATTGGAAATACGTCTGAAAGAAATATTTTTTGAAGATATGCAAAATGATTTTTAGCCTGAGCCGCTGTCAGTATCGTTATATTTTGTTCGGCCATCTCCTTACGAAGTTTGGTTAAAACCAACTGTTGTTCTTTCATTAACCTTCGGGCTTCGACCTCTATAAGCTTCAGTTGCTCAGACGGGTTACGTCCGTCAATCGCTGGGGTATTACTTCCACTTTTGGCGAGCTCACGTAATCCAGCAACACGAACTGAATAAAACTCATCGAGATTGGTTGCTGAAATCGAGAGAAAACGTAGCCTTTCCAATAAAGGGACATTCCAATTATCTGCCTCTTCCAAAACTCGCCAATTGAAAGCTAACCAAGATAATTCGCGGTTAATATACTTATGGTGCCCAGAAGTGTCTAATCCACGGTCCTTTGGAGCTGGGAATTTGGAATTTAGAAAGTCGGCCTGGTTTGTCATCATTAACCCTTTTCGCTGGCAAACAACTTATTCTTGATGGCGTAAGATTGTACAGAGTAGGATTATAATTCGCCTTAGTCGATGCTACTGCATAAAATACTTGCGGCCATTCCACGTGAGATAGGGCGTTTTTCAGCTAAACTTTTTACGTCCAATTTCTCGACAATATCAAAGATAGCATCAAAGCTTCGGCTCATATTTTTCAGTATATAGGAAAATACAGGGGGCGCTGGTGATAGCTGCCGATCCATAAATGCTTTCAACAAAACTGCACGCAGTAATTTGTCATCGGGGTGCTGAATAGTCGTACTGCTTATACCCTGAAGTCGACTTAAGAGGTCTGCTAATTTGAAGCCTGACTGACTTACCAACATGTTTGAGGCCATAAGTAAGAAACCGCCTGTTGAGTGTAGGTGGTTATGTAAGTGGAACATTCTTGTTTCTGCGACCGAATTCCCAGCCAAATCCTGTATGTTATCCACTATAACACTTGCACCGTCTAATGGTTGGTCAAAATCGTTCAGAGGATTAAGTCTTAAGGCTCCGTTTTCGGTGGCCCAAATTTTCAGAAGATGCGTTTTTCCACATTTTTCAGGGCCTAAAAGGAGCATTTTTTTTTGTGGCCATTGCGCACTATTTTCCAACATTGATACGGCATTTCTGTTTGCGTCAGAAATAAAAAATGCGTCGCGGCCTGAAGCTGCTTTTATAGGTAATTCAAAGCTTAGTTGTTCAGCCATTTCGCTCGTCGTCTTCTATCTCGCCAAGGTAAAGTCTCCCTAGTTTATATTTTTCTAAAAGAAACTTTGTAACCACACCAACTATGGCTGCAACTGGCACCGCCAGTAGCATTCCTACAAATCCAAATAAGCCTCCAAATACTGACAGTGCAAATATTAACCAGACAGGGTGAAGGCCAACAGAGTTTCCAACCAGTTTTGGGGTTAGAAAGTTGCCTTCCAAAACTTGTCCAATTAAAAAAATTAGAGCAATTGTCCCAATTATTATCCATTCACCCCAAAACTGAAATAAGGCTAAGCCCACAGCCAAACCACCTCCCAGTACAGCCCCAAAATAAGGAATAAAGGAGACCAGCCCAGCGACGAACCCAACAATTATACCATAGTTTAGGCCAGCTAACATCAAAGCAATTGCGTAGTAGACCCCCTGTATAGCACAGACTGTAAGCTGGCCCCGAATGAAAGATGCTAGAGTTGCATCAATTTTCTGACCTACGTCACGCACGCTGCTGACATGGTTGCGGGGGACCAACTGGTCAATTTTTGAAACTAAGTTATTCCAATCTAGTAATAGATAGAATGCCACTATGGGTACGATAAAGATTATGATCAAAACATTTAAAATTGAATTTACTGACGCAGCGATGCCCTTGAGAAAATCTCCCCCACGAGATTGGATTGTTTCGCCAAGGGATGTGAGTGATTGGCGAATGGTACTGCTGTCATCCAAAAGGTCTGGAAAGCGTGTTGTTAAAAAGTTCCAAAAATTATGAGCTATTTCTGGTGCTATATTAAATAAAGCCATCGCCTGTTCGATTAGAAGGGGTATGATAAGCAAGGCTCCAATAATGAAAATTAATATTGTCCCAACAGTTATGATCGAAGTGGCTATTAATCTCGAAATACCTAGATTTTCTAATCGATCAGCCAAGGGATCTAGGCAGTAGGCAATCGCCCCACCAAGTATAAATGGTAGGAGAGTGTCATCTAAAACCCATATGAATAGGGAAAAAATTACCAATGCGGTAACGTAGTAGCGTATTTGTGATGATACGGATAAGGTCATTTGTGGGCTCCCTTTGTCATCCAAATTGCGTATTGAGTGGGACCATGCAAGAGGCTTTTGATAAAATATGTTGTCTTGATGCCATGTTTCTCTACTTTAGCTTGTGGCAAATGCTCTAGATCACTAAACAAAGGTTTAATACTTAACTGGAGCTTCCCATGCGTTTGAGCCGATATTTTTTGCCAGTCCTGAAAGAAAATCCTGCAGAGGCGCAAATTGTTTCACATCGCCTCATGCTGCGCGCGGGGATGATTAAGCAATCTGCTGCTGGTATTTATTCATGGCTACCATTAGGTTTGAAAGTCTTGAAAAATATTGAAAATATAATCCATGAGGAGCAGGAAAAAGCAGGTCATTTGGCCATTCTGATGCCTACTATTCAATCGGCAGACCTTTGGCGAGAGTCCGGTAGGTATGAGGAATATGGTGAGGAAATGCTTCGTTTTAAGGATCGCCATGACCGAGACATGTTATTCACTCCAACAGCGGAAGAGCTTATTACAGATATTTTTCGAGGCCATGTGAATAGCTATAAAGATTTACCGCTGACCATGTACCAGATCCAGTGGAAATTTCGTGATGAACGGCGACCACGTTTTGGGGTTATGCGTGGCCGTGAATTCTACATGAAAGATGGTTATAATTTTGATTTAACCAAAGAAGATGCATTGCATGCTTATAACCGTCATCTAGTCAGTTACTTGCGTTCCTATGAACGCATGGGCTTACAAGCTATACCGATGCGTGCCGATAGTGGGCCGATTGGAGGTGAAGATACTCATGAGTTTTTAGTTTTAGCTGAAACTGGTGAAAGTGAAGTTTTTTACGATAAGGCGGTAACAGAATTAAAATTTGGTGACAGAGACATTGATTTTAACAACATACAACAATGCCAATCTATTATGGAGGAGTTCACAGAAAAATATGCGCGCACTGATGAAACTCATGATGAGGTTGCTTTTGAAAAAGTGCCAGAAGAGAGGCGCCAAGTGGCACGCGGAATAGAGGTTGGGCAAATCTTTTATTTTGGAACCAAATATTCTGAAGCTATGGGGGCTATGGTTCAGGATTCTGAAGGCCAGACTGTACCTGTACATATGGGTAGCCATGGAATTGGTGTAAGCCGCCTGGTAGGAGCAATTATTGAGGCAAGCCATGATGATAAAGGGATTATATGGCCTGAGGGAGTGACGCCATATCACTGCGGAATTATAAATCTTAAACAAGGTGATGAAGAGGCTGATAGCGCCTGTGAAAGTCTTTATCAAAGGCTTGGAGTTGCTGGGTTAGAGCCTCTATACGATGATCGTAAGGAGCGAGCTGGTGGGAAATTTGCTACTATGGACCTTATTGGCCTGCCCTGGCGCATTACGGTTGGTCCCCGCGGGTTAAAAAATGGAGTAGTCGAGTTAACTAATCGCAGGACTGGCAAAAGTGATGAAATGTCACCAGAAGCAGCTATAAAAAAGTTGGTAGAGCAATATAGTTAACCAGCTGTGGATCTGTTTCGTACTGGCTTGCTAAATATTAATAAAGTTCAATTCGAATGCCGGTATTTGTTAATCGATATAAAGGCTTTTACTACAATGAGGTATTTCAGAAATTTTATTTTATTTTTGCTGTCCCAGCATAATAATTTAACTAAATCTTCTTTTGTCCAAATTGATCCTGGGGGAATTTCTTAATGAGAGGCTCACACCCATTTTCTAGATTTGAGTTTTTGATTGCTTGGCGCTATCTGCGCGCTAAACGCGCAGATGGTGGCGTCAGTGTAATGACGTTGATAAGTTTGATTGGCATTGCTTTAGCTGTCGCCGCATTGATCATTGTGCTGGCAGTGCGCAGTGGGTTTAGGACAGAGTTTGTTGATGCTATCCTTGGTGCGAATGCGCATATGACGGTTTTTGAGTATAGCTTTGATCCTAAAAACGATAATAAAATAGATTATGTGATAAAAGAGTATGACTTATTGGCAGAACGAATAGCTGCCGTTCCAGGTGTAAAACGTGCGGCTCCCATAATTAGAAACCAAGTTATGGCTAACTCGGCTAATTTTAATACAGGCGTTGTCATTTATGGGATCAGTTTAGCCAACCTTAAATCTATTCCTAACATTGCCACTTCTGACGATAGTAAAGGTAATATCGAAGATTTTCCAGATGGTGTTGCGATCGGTGCGGGCGTCGCAAAATCTCTGCGCTTAGTTGTTGGAGACAGGATTAAGTTCATTTCCCCCAATGGGATCCGGACCGCTTTTGGCACTAGTCCAAGGGTAAAATCGTTTACTGTGGCTTATATATTTCGAGCTGGTCATTATGAAATTGACAAAACTCGTGTATATATGCCCTTCGGTTATGCGCAAAGCTTTTTCGATCGAGAAGGTCTTGCAGATGAAATTGAAGTTTTTATCGATGACCCAGAATTTGTTGAAAATTTTAAGCCAACTTTGAAGATGGCGGTCCCTGAAAACGTAATTTTAGAAACTTGGAGGGATCACGCAGGTGGCTTTTTACGCGCCTTGGCTATTGAAGATAATGTGATGTTGGTAATAATGATTGTATTAATCCTGTTGTCCACAATGAACATTATATCGGGCCTCATTATGCTTGTAAAAAATAAGGGGAAAGATATTGGAATTCTAAGAACTATGGGATTGACGAGTGGTTCTGTTCTTCGAATCTTTTTCCTTTGTGGCGCGAGTATCGGTCTTGTAGGAACTCTGCTAGGCATATTTTTTGGTGTGTTGTTTGTAATAAATATAGATGAGATATTTAGCCTTGTTAATTACATATCTGGAGGAGAGGTTTGGGATCCATCCATTCGCGGAATATACCACCTACCGTCGGAGTTGCGCGGGGTAGATGTTTGTAAAGCGGCAGGGATTTCACTGTCTTTGTCATTTATAATTACCATATTCCCTGCTCGCCGTGCCGCACGCATGAACCCAGTTGAGGCTCTACGAAATGAGTGATCAAGTGCTGAATCTTGAGGGTATAAGTAAGGCCTATAATATTGGCAAACCTAATGAAGTCACTGTTTTACAGAGCTGTTCTCTGCAAATTAGTTCGGGGCAGGTGGTCTCACTTGTAGCTCCGTCGGGTGCTGGAAAGTCTACTTTGCTGCACATAGCTGGCCTCCTTGATTCACCAGACGAAGGCAGATTAGATGTTATGGGTCAAAGTATGGCCCACGCGGGCGATAAGCTGCGGACTGACATGCGTCGCACGACAATTGGGTTTGTGTATCAATTTCATCACCTCTTACCTGAGTTTACTGCTGCAGAAAATATCATGCTTCCTCAGCAGGCTATGGGAAAACGCACCTCAGATACTCGCCGCCGTGCGTTGGAGCTACTGGATCAGGTTGGCCTTGCAGAACGTGAGCATCATCGGCCAGGCGAGTTGTCTGGTGGAGAGCAACAGAGGGTTGCATTTTGCCGAGCTTTAGCCAACGGGCCAAAGCTACTTTTAGCTGACGAACCTACTGGAAATTTGGATCCAGAAACATCGGACCATGTATTTGGAATTTTGATGGAGTTAGTTAAATCCACTGGTATGTCTGCCTTAATTGCTACCCATAATTTAGATTTGGCTTCTCGAATGGATCGACATGTCGTGCTCGGCAAAGGAAAAATCACTTAACGTACAACTGAATTATTTTGAGAATTCGTTTTTAATTTAGTTTAGTTTTTTTATGTAGGAAAATTAAATGCCATTTGTGACAGTTTCAGAGATCAAAGACATTAGCGAAAAAGCCCTCCGAGCTCATGGAGCCAAAGAGTGGATAGCCAAGTCTGTGGCTCTGGCTATTGCTAACTCTGAGTCTTACGGAAATATAATTTGTGGCCTCTACTATCTTGAAAGTTATTGCTTGCAGTTAGAATCTGGGCGGGTGAACGGTACGATTGATCCCCAAGTTTCAATACCTCGACCAGGCTCAATTCTAGTAGATGCCAAATATGGCTTTGCTCAGGCAGCGTTTGAGTGCGCCTTGCCGGAGGCTATCAAGGCCGCCCAGACAAACGGGACAGCTTCGCTTTCGGTTGCACACTCCCACACTTGCACGTCACTTGGATATTTTACCAGCCAATTCGCGACGGCAGGACTGTTAGCAATAGGCTTTACTAATGCGAGCGCTATTGTTGCACCACCTGGTGGGAATAAAAAAGTTATTGGTACCAATCCAGTGGCCATGTCAGTCCCAGATGGACAGGGTGGTTTGTCGGTTCATTTTGATTTTTCTACGTCTGCTGTAGCACTTGGAAAAATTACAATGGCTAAGGCAGCTGGTGAAAAAATTCCTCTTGGCTGGGCTGTTGACTCTGAAGGTATACCCACAACAGATCCTGAGTCTGCTTTATTGGGCTCCCTCGTATCTGCTGGGGATTATAAAGGTTGGGGCCTTGGAGTTTTGGTTGAAATTTTGGCAGCAGGAATAACTGGGTCAGTAAACTCAATGGACGTTAATGGGTTGAAATTGACGGAAGGTGAACCGCATGGTCTCGGTCAATTTTATTTTATTATTGATCCTGAAACTCACCATTCAGACTTCGGCGCTCGCTTAGCCCGCCTGTCTGATGCTGTTGAATTACAGAAAGGAGCTCGCCTGCCGGGTGCTCAGCGAGTTCCAATGGATAAAATTACTGTATCCGAAAAACTTTGGCAATCCGTAGTCTTGCTCGGAAATGGTCCAGGCTGAACGGATCATGCCTTCTGAGTTAAAACTACACTAGCCACCATTTGGAACTAAACTTCTTACCGGCCGCCTAGCCCATAATGGCTATTTGGCGCCAATCTATTAGACATCTAATTCTTCAACGAACCTTGCATTTTCTTGGATGTACTCAAAGCGCTTTTCTGGTTTTTTTCCCATTAAACGCTCAATCAAATCACCCGTTTCTCCAGGGATATCTTCATCGATAGTTACGCGTATAAGTTTACGGGTAGCTGGATCCATTGTTGTTTCTTTTAGATCTTTTGCATCCATTTCACCCAACCCCTTGAACCGGCTGACGTCAATCTTACCTTTGCCGCCGATACCCTTTTCCAACCAACTATCTTTTTCGGTTTCATCAAGACAATACACTCGTTTTGGTCCCTGGGTGAGCCGAAATAGAGGGGGGCATGCTAAATATAAATGCCCGTTATCAATTAGCGGTCGCATTTGAGAAAAAAAGAATGTCATTAGGAGACTTGCAATATGTGCCCCGTCGACATCGGCGTCGGTCATAATAATAATTTTGTCGTATCGCAGATCGTCAATGTTGAACTTGCTCCCGACACCAACCCCTAATGCTTCGCAAAGATCGCTAATTTCTGCATTAGAACTTAGTTTATTTGAGGCAGCGCCTAAAACATTCAGTATTTTGCCTTTTAATGGCAACAAAGCCTGATTAACACGGTTGCGCGCACCTTTACCGGAGCCACCGGCACTGTCGCCCTCTACTATAAATAACTCGGTGCCTTTGCGCGTTTTGGAGGTGCAATCTGTCAGTTTACCAGGTAAGCGGAGCTTCTTGGTTGCAGATTTCCGCTGTGTTTCTTTTTCTTGACGGCGTCTTAGACGTTCTTCAGCGCGCAGCACGACAAAATCTAGGATTGCCCCAGCAGCTTTCGTATCTGCGGCTAGCCAATTGTCGAAGCGATCACGCACTGCATTTTCAACCAAGCGCTGGGCGTCTACGGTGGCTAAGCGGTCTTTTGTTTGGCCAACAAATTCTGGTTCACTTATAAAACACGAGACTAAGGCGCATCCCCCTGTACTAAGATCATCGCGGGTGATCTGAGATGCCTTGCGGTTGTTGACTAGCTCACCATAGGCTTTAATTCCTTTCAGCACAGCAGCCCAAAACCCACTCTCGTGGGTACCACCTTCTGGTGTTGGTACGGTGTTGCAATATGATTGAATAAAACCATCACGTGACGGCGTCCAATTAATTGCCCACTCTACTTTGCCTGGTGTATTAAATCTTTCGTTAAAATCAACAGTGCCAGAAAAAGGTGAATCAGCATACGTACTAGATTTCCCTAGGGTTTCATTCAAATAGTCGGCCAGTCCACCGGGAAAATGAAATGTGGCCTCCATTGGAGTTTCCCCATCGTCAATTTGGCTCTTCCAGCGAATTTCAACACCTGAGAAGAGATAGGCTTTTGAACGAATGGAATTAAACAAACGGGCTGGCTTGAATTTGTGTTTACCAAAAATCTCGGCATCTGCGTGGAACGTTACCGTAGTACCTCGTCTATTTGGTGCGGCCCCAATTTTTGTAAGGGGAGCTAGAGGCACCCCACGAGAAAAACGCTGTTCATATAGTTCACGATTTCGCGCAACTTCAACGACCATTGTATCAGAGAGCGCATTTACAACTGATGCTCCAACCCCATGTAATCCGCCAGATGTTTGATAGGCCTTACCGGAAAACTTACCACCCGAGTGTAAGGTGCAAAGGATAACCTCGAGTGCAGATTTGTCTGGAAATTTCGGGTGGGGGTCAACTGGAATACCACGACCATTATCGCGGATCATAACTGAATAATCCGCAAGAAGCTCTACCTCGATCCGATTAGCATGCCCAGCTACAGCCTCGTCCATTGAATTGTCGAGAACTTCTGCGACCAGGTGGTGAAGTGCGCGTTCGTCAGTCCCACCAATGTACATCCCTGGGCGTTTACGTACGGGTTCCAGACCTTCTAGTACCTCGATGGAGGATGCGTCATAAGTGTCATCACGGGCTGCAGATAATAGATCACTCGCCATTTGGTTGCTCTTTCATTGATTAAAGACATCCATGGCAGAAATTGTACCCTAAGAAAAGGGTTACGCTACATGTTGGGTAATAATATATAGCCAACCCAATTAACAGATTAAGAATTTTAATTTTTTATTTATCTCTGGTCATGCGCTAAATGACCGAGTAAAACCACGTTTGTGGGGCAATTAAATACTATTAAAAAGGAGGCACGGTCACTCCTTATTCTTGGTCTGCCCCTCGTAGGCAGCCAAGTTGCACAATTTGCTGTCCATACAACTGATACTCTGATGCTCGGTTGGTATTCAGTTTTAGCATTAGCACAGGTTACCCTTGGTTCGCAGGTTCTATTTGTTGCTTACATAGCTATCTCTGGTTTTGCTTATGCCGTCCTACCTATGGTGGCGAAATCCACTGCGGAAGGTGATCCACAGAGTGCGCGACGAGCAACACGCATGGGGCTATGGCTCTCGACGGTTGTGGCTGCAATACTATTTCTGCCAATGTGGTTCTCTTTGCCTATTTTAGAGGCAATGGGACAAGATCCGGAAGTTGCAAAGGGTGCGCAAGATTATCTTCGTATCGCGGGGTTTGGCCTTTGGCCTGCAATCTGGGGGCTAGTTTTGCGGAGTTACTTGTCCGCACTTGAGCATACTGGGATAGTGTTATGGTTGGCTGTTGGTATTTTGATCATTAATGTCTTTGTTAACTATGGCTTAATATTTGGTTCCTGGGGTCTGCCAGAATTAGGTTTACAGGGAGCTGCAATCGCCTCGGTGATTGCAATGAGCCTAGCGCTGATAGGCTTTGTAATTTACATTCAAATGTATTTTGAAGAACAAAAAATGTTCACTCGGTTTTGGCGGTTTGACCGAGTAGCCACACTAGCTGTTTGTAGACTAGCAATACCAATATCGGCTTCTGCTTTAGCGGAAAGTGGGTTGTTTGCTGCGTCAGCTTTTATGATGGGTTGGTTAGGGAAATTAGAATTGGCTGCCCATGGCATCGTGCTCCAATTAGCGGCCATGAGTTTTATGGTACATATGGGTTTATCACAGGCTGGAACAGTGAGGGTTGGCAAAGCTTTTGCGCGAAAAGATTGGATTTCTGTACGACGTACCGCTGGTGTAGCGATGGGACTATCATCGATCGCAGCGGTAATGGCTATATTTTTCTTTTTGGTAACGCCTCACATGCTGATTGGTGCGTTTATAGAACTACGAGATCCCTTGAGACCAGAAATATTGCGCATTGGAACAACACTTCTGATATTAGCTGCCATGTTTCAGTTTGTTGATGCCGCGCAGGTTATGGCTTTAAGTTTACTTCGAGGTTTGCAAGATACTCGCGTTCCTATGGTGATTACGGTAATATCCTATTGGTTGATTGGTATCCCTATTAGCTATATCTTAGGTTTTGTCTTTGATTTTAGAGGGATTGGTATTTGGCTTGGCTTGGTAGTTGGCCTCGCCATAGTAGCATTACTACTTTGGTCGCGTTTCAACTTGCTGACCCGGAGTGATCGAGTGGAGCCGTATTTGGTTTAAAACTATTTAGCTACTTAAAAAATTTGGCTTAAAATTTACACCAAAAATAACGTATGACATAAAACGTAAAACAAAGAGGAATTTTTCAGCAAAATCTAAATTAAATCTGCACAGAAAGTTTGGATCCGCTTACAAGCATCTTTTAAGTTTTCGTCTGATGTTGCATAGCTTACTCTAAAGTTTGGCGACAACCCAAAGGCAGCTCCAAATACTACCGCTACACCCTTATCTTCCAAAAGTGCTGTGGCAAAAATCTCATCGTTTTTTATTACAACGCCCTTTGGCGTAGTCCTTCCAATCAGTTGAGAAATAGATGGGTATACGTAGAATGCTCCCTCAGGATTGGGGCAGGTTATACCGTTTGCAGCATTTAGCATGCTCACCACTAAGTCTCTTCGTCGTAAAAATATAGAATTATTAGATTTTAAAAACTCTTGTGGTCCATTCAGCGCCTCAATTGCGGCCCATTGACTTATTGAGCAGGGGTTTGAGGTGGATTGTGACTGGATCTTTCGCATCGCTGCGATCAAAGCTTGTGGCCCACCGGCATAACCAATTCTCCACCCGGTCATTGCATAAGCCTTTGATACCCCGTTACAAGTCAAGGTGCGATCGTAGAGTTTGGGTTCAACCTGAGCTGGGGTGCAAAATTTAAAACCATCGTAGGCAAGATGTTCATACATGTCGTCTGTCATAACCCAAACGTGAGGGTGTCTGAGTAGTACGTCAGTAAGTTCTTTTAACTCGTTCCAGCTATACCCAGCACCAGTGGGGTTTGATGGTGAATTAAAAATCAACCACTTAGTTTTTGGGGTGATTGCTGATTCAAGCTGTTGTGCGGTCAACTTATAATTAGTGGCAATCGAAGTTTCAGCTACAATTGGAGTTCCACCTGCGAGAAGGACCATGTCTGGATAAGACACCCAGTAGGGGGCTGGGATCACAACCTCATCTCCGGGGTTCAAGGTAGCAACAAGGGCGTTGTATAAAATTTGTTTTCCACCTGCGCCGACACTTACCTGCGCTGGTGAGTAAATGAGCTCATTGTCCCGTAAGAACTTGGCGCAGATAGCTTTCTTAAGTTCAGGAACTCCATCTGGCGCCGTATATTTGGTTCTACCATTTTGAATAGCGCGAACTGCTGCTGACTTTATGTTCTCTGGAGTATCAAAATCTGGCTCGCCGGCGCCAAGCCCTATAACATCTTGGCCTGCAGCCTTTAATTCTGCAGCTTTAGTTGATACTGCAATGGTAGGCGATGGTTTGACGCGGTTCAGTGTCGTGGATAGGAAAGACATGGCAACCTCAAGGTTTGAGTTGGACTACTAATGTCTTAGAACTCTGGCCAAACAGCTGCAAGTATAACTAATAGAGAAGGGGTGCCCTATGGCAGAAAAAGTTAATAATGAGGACTTTGACTGGTTTGGCCCTGATGCCGCTACCTTTGGTGATAGAGTAGTAGGTGCGAGAGAAAATTCCAACATGACCCAAGGACAATTATCACGTCGACTAGGTATTAAGCTGGCAACCCTTCAAGCTTGGGAGGAAGATAGATCGGAACCGCGTGCAAATAAACTCCAGATGTTATCTGGTATGTTGAATGTCTCCCTGCCCTGGCTGTTAAGCGGACAGGGTATTGGTCCAGATGAACCAATTCAGGAGCCAGTCCAGAATGACATAAGTATTATTTTGTTAGAAATGCGCTCCATTAAAACTCAAATGAACCAAACTGCTGACCGTCTAAGCCGGTTGGAAAAGCAGTTGAGACTGGCACAGAAATGAGCGAAGAGCGGCTGCACAAGATAAAACGATTAAAAATGCGCTCAATGAGGCGTGGTATTAAAGAGATGGATATAATTTTAAGCCATTTTGCGAGCAACCGCTTGGAAGGTATGACTTTGGACCAGCTATCCAACTATGATTTGCTTACTTTAGAAAATGATCACGACCTTTATTCTTGGGTGACAGGCACCGCGAAACCGCCTCAGAAGTTTTCTTACTTGATCAATGAGATTTTGGAGAATCTGGGGACCTTGCAAGACTAAATTTTAACTGTCTGAAACTCAGATGTTCTAAATAAAGTTTATATAATTTAACTTAAAAGAAATTCACCAATGACCGATGTTATCCATAGATGTCCAAGGCTCTGAAATGGGAAGGCTATCCCCAACCTGGAGGAGTTCAATTGAAATGTTGTCGGGACTTCTTACAAAAGCCATGTGGCCATCTCGTGGTGGCCTGCTTATAACAATTCCGTTATCGATAAGGTGTTGGCAAGTGGCATAAATATCTTCTACTTCATAGGCGAGGTGTCCGAAGTGGCGGCTGTCAGATGGCAGACCATCATCACCGTCCCAGTTATAGGTTAGTTCAATTGGACATTCGTGTTGTCCCGGTGGTGCCATAAAAACTAAGGTAAATCGTCCGCCTTCGTTTTCGTAGCGGCGGGTCACCTCCATTCCTAAAATTGAAAAAAAAGAAATAGATGCGTCTAGGTCGGCTACTCGTACCATTGTATGTAGATATTTCATTTGCATTTACCTTTATGTTGTAGGTTCATCCTTTGTATTACTCCATATATAGTATCAGGAGAATCATTCCAGTTTCTATAAACTAAGGAGATAGTGATGCTGCTGACGCCACAACAACAAGAAGAAATTGATCAGCTGCGATCAAATCCTCAACCGACCCTTAGGGCTGTGTCGGCTGGAATGGAAAAACACCTCTACAATGTGCAACCCGTTCTCGACCATGGATTTGTTCGAGTAATTGACTATATGGGCGATGACGCCGCCATATGCCAAGCTGCTCGAGTGAGTTATGGCAAAGGAACCAAATCAGTTCAAAATGATGCCGGGTTAATCCGCTACCTAATGCGACACTGGCATTCAACGCCTTTTGAAATGTGCGAAATAAAGCTGCACGTAAAATTACCAGTATTTGTAGCGCGACAATGGATCCGCCACAGAACTGCGAATGTTAACGAATATTCTGCACGCTATTCCATTCTGGACCGTGAGTTTTATATACCTGAGCCTGAAGCCTTGGCGGCACAGTCTGTGGTAAACAACCAGGGCCGAGGTCGAGTACTCCAGGGTGAAGAAGCTGCTCGCGTATTGGAAATTCTGAAAGCGGATAGTAATAGATCTTACGATAATTACGAGGCTATGATCTCTGAAGAAGGCCAAGATGGCCTAGCTCGGGAACTTGCGCGCATGAACTTACCTGCAAATATCTATACCCAGTGGTATTGGAAGGTTGATTTACATAATTTATTTCATTTTCTCCGGTTGAGAGCGGATGCACATGCTCAATATGAGATACGGGTTTATGCGGATGCTATTTGTGACCTTGTGCGTGACTGGGTTCCGGCAGCTTATGGCGCCTTTGAAGATTATCGCTTGGGAGGTGCGGTTCTATCGGCAAAATCACTTGATTGCGTGCGCCGCCTCCTTGCTGGTGAAACGGTGACGCAAGAAAACTCAGGTATGAGCAAGGGTGAATGGCGAGAATTCGACTCCATGATAAAGCCATAGCCAGCTGTTTTGGGGAGTGTTAAGAAGTCAAATCTTTCGGTAGAGGGCTTTGCCCACTATAAAGCAGATCCTGTCTACTCAAAATTTCGCGCGGATTTAGTCTGCGCTGGTTAAATCACCGGCCATCTGGCGACCGTCGCGACCCTCAATCAATTCATAATTGACTTTTTGATTGTCAGCTAAGCTAGTCATACCTGCGCCCTCAACGGCTGAGATATGAACAAAAACGTCGTCGCCACCGCCCTCTGGCTCTATGAAACCAAAGCCTTTTGCAGTGTTGAACCATTTTACTGTGCCCTGAGGCATGTCGTGTTCTCCTAATATTTATTCGCTCACTGGACATTTCGCCGGTGGCATGGCTCCCTGATATCAATCGATAAGTTTAAAGTTCAATTGATTTTCCATATACCATAACTACACAATTATCCGATTATGAATAAAATCAAGGAAAATGTTACTTAGGATTGAAAATTCTAAAAAAAATAATTTCTAAAAATCTTTGAAATCTACAGAAATATGTAAATTTGAAGCTTTACGCATGCGTATTCAGGTTTCTGGGAAGTATACTGGAAATTTTTATCTTAGTTGCTGAGTTGTTTAAGTTTGTTGAAAATCTATTTAATTAGGTCAGGTGGCGTTGCCTCTAACTTCAGACTAGTTACCACCTGCTCAAGGCTCATAACTTGGCTTTCCTTACTACCAAGTCGCCGCATGGAAACGGTATTTTCTTCGACTTCTCTCATTCCAATCGCAAAAATAACAGGCACTTTGGCAACAGAGTGTTCCCTAACTTTATAATTAATTTTTTCATTCCGTGTGTCACTTTCTGCACGAATACCCACGGTATTTAAGACATCCACTACTCTATGTACATAGTCGTCTGCGTCTGAAACGATTGAGGCCACCACAACCTGGCGAGGGGCTAGCCACAGTGGTAACTTTCCAGCATGCTCCTCAATCAATATCCCAATGAAACGCTCAAAAGAACCCAAGCAGGCTCTGTGCAGCATCACGGGGCGATGCTTATTTCCGTCCTCGCCAATAAAGCTAGCATCAAGTCTCTCAGGTAAAACAAAATCGACTTGATGGGTACCACACTGCCATTCACGGCCAATAGCGTCAGTCAAAACAAATTCAAGTTTTGGGCCGTAAAAGGCTCCCTCTCCAGGGTTCATTTCCGGCTCAATTCCCGCACTACGGGTCGCCGCTAGTAATGCGCTTTCTGCGCGGTCCCACACTTCGTCTGAACCAGATCTGTTAATAGGGCGATCACTAAATTTGATACGAAAATTCTCAAAGCCTAGATCTTTGTAAACTGAAGTCAGGTAATCTATGTATACTGCAGTCTCTTTTTCAATTTGATCTTCACGGCAAAAAATATGGCCATCATCTTGGGTGAATCCGCGCACCCGCATTATACCGTGTAAAGCACCTGAGGGCTCGTATCTCGCGCAGCTACCAAATTCTGCCATGCGTAAGGGCAAATCTCGGTAGGATTTGAGGCCTTGATTGAAAATCTGAACGTGGCATGGGCAATTCATTGGCTTTAAAGCATTTATGGCTTTTTCTCGGGCATGATCTTCATCCACTTCAACAAGGAACATATTCTCCTGGTATTTATCCCAGTGGCCGGATGCCACCCAAAGTTTGCGATCTACAACTTGTGGTGTATTTACCTCAACATAGCCGCCCGCTCTTTGCTTGCGCCTCATATAATCTTGGAGCTCGGTATAAATTGTCCAGCCGTTTGGATGCCAGAAGACCTGGCCTGGTGCCTCTTCCTGCATATGATAAAGATCCATCTCACGACCCAACTTTCGATGGTCTCGTTTTGCGGCCTCCTCAAGCATAATAAGATGCGCCTTCAATTTCTCTTTTCCTGTGAATGCCACGCCATAAATGCGCTGCAGCATTGGACGATTACTATCGCCCCGCCAGTACGCACCAGCGACACTCATTAGTTTAAACGCATCGGCAGGTAATTGACCGGTATGTTGAAGGTGAGGACCCCGACATAGGTCTTGCCAGTCCCCATGCCAATACATGCGTAGCGGCTCTGTTCCTGGTATCGCGTCAATAAGTTCTACTTTATAGATCTCACCCGCATCACTATAATACTTTATTGCGCTGTCGCGGTCCCATATTTCAGTGCGTACTGCATCACGTTTGTTAATTATATCCTTCATCTTTTTTTCAATTGTGGCGAGGTCTTCTGGTGTGAATGGCTCTTTACGATCAAAATCATAATACCAGCCATCTTTTATTACGGGGCCAATGGTAACCTGCACGTCTGGCCAAATTTCCTGAACAGCTCGAGCCATGACATGCGCCAAATCGTGTCTAATTAACTCGCTGGCTTGTAAATCATCTTTCATCGTATGGATCGCGATTGAACAATCTTCTGTTATTGGCCACGCTAAATCAAAATGAAGTCCACCTACGGTGGCTGAGATAGCTTTTTTGGCAAGGGAAGACGATATATCGGCAGCCACTTGCGCGGCGGTAGTACCCGCTTCATATTTGCGAATAGAGCTATCTGGGAGTGTGAGAGATATTAAGGCCATCTGGGGCTCTCCTCGTCAGTTTGGCGCCTACGAAACGCCCGATTGCGGGTTGTTATTATAATTCTGTGTGCCGCTTTTGATTTTGACTGTCAACTCATCCAAATTTTATTATATCACAGATATTAGGATTTATAGCTAATATGCCCTCTTCAATTATTACTGATGTAAAATACCAAAGAAATGGATACAAATTATTTAAATTAATTTGGATAAATTGTTTATGAAATCATTGCTGACAGAGTGTGGTCGAGAGCTTGCGTTTTCGCAATCTAATGGCGACGGGCCGGGAATAGTTTTTCTTGGTGGATTCATGTCCGACATGGCTGGTACAAAAGCGCTCAACTTAGCTGCCTGGTGCAAAAAGCAAAAAAGGCCATTTCTAAGGTTTGATTATTCTGGACATGGAGCTTCATCTGGATCCTTTGTAGACGGGTGTATCGGAGATTGGGCTGAAGATGCTCAGGCTGCAATTACGACGTTGACTGAGGGGCCTCAGGTTTTAGTGGGTTCATCAATGGGTGGTTGGATATCACTCCTCATGGCGCAACGCGTTCCTGAAAGGGTCGCTGGCCTCGTTACAATTGCTGCGGCTCCAGATTTTACTGAGGACGGATTTTGGAGAAATTTTAATGAGGACACACGCAAACAATTAAATGATGATGGTGTGGTAAAGATCCCGTCAGAATACAGTGAGCCCTATCCAATAACTAAGCGCCTGATTGAGGATGGAAGATTACACCTAGTGTTACGTAAGCCTCTGAAATTATCGATTCCGGTGCGCTTGTTGCAGGGAGATCAGGATGACGATGTCTCGGTTAAAACGGCCAATCAATTATTTCAACATCTTGAAGGGCCAGATGTACAACTCACTCTGCTCAAGGGGGCTGATCATCGGTTTTCTACTCCTGCTGCTCTATCACTGGTCAAGACTTCAATTTTAGATCTTTTAGAGATCATTGAAAATTGAATATTCTTAAATAACTCTGGCAGTATTATTTTTAGTATATTGGAAAAATTTAGATTTTGACTAAATCGATATCAGAAAAAGGTATGGTCGATTTTAAGTTATGTTTTGGCTAATTTAGTCAATTAGTTTATTGATAATGTGAATTGTGGAGAAACTTTAATATGGCTTTATCAATATCTCAAAAGGCGGGTTGGGGTCTAGCTGACATGGGAATTGTTGTTTTTGTAATTATAAAACAGCTCTTGATTCTTTCTTTTTTGACAAATTATCTTGGTGTACCAATTGCATTGGCGGGTATGGTGACAACTTCTATTTTGGTATTTGACATATTTACTGATCCTGTAGTGGGGTGGCTGTCTGACCGCACCAATACCCGTTGGGGCCGGCGAGCTCCATGGATTGTGATCGGTGCGTTAATAATGGTCGCGGGTATTATTGGTCTATTTGCTGCGCCATTAGGCATTAGCCCAATCGCAGCAGCAGTTTGGGTGGGCGCATTTTTTTTAGTAGCCACTATTGGCTTTACCATGGTCGCAATACCCTACAGCGCAACGGCAGGTGAAATGACTGAAAGTCCTAGTGAACGCTCTGTTATGATGGCATGGCGTATGGGTTTTGCCAGTATCGGTATTCTTATTGGTGGCGCCTTAATTCCAGTTTTGGCTGGAGATAGCCGCGAAGGGTTTTTTAGTGCAGCGTTAATAGTTTCGCCACTTATACTTGGCTCAATTTGGCTCTCTGTTTTTGTAACTCGTCATGCGCCACGTGTTCAAACCCCTAGTTCATTGGCACCGTTTGATATGGTGCGTTTGGTGATACGTAATAAATCTTTTGTTGTTTTGACAATCCTGTATGGGGTTATGACACTTGCCGTGGCACTCATCACTGCTGGTCTGCCGTTTGCAGCCATTTATCTGATTTTAGATGATGGCGCGACTGCACTTTCAGGTATCACGGCCGGGCTGGGAACTTTGGCAACAATGTTTGCAGCCTTTGTGGTTGGATCTATTTTGTCACAAGCGGTATGGGTTTGGGCTAGTAAACTCCTCGGCAAGGTAATTGCTTTGGCATTCGGATTAATGTTTTACGTATTATTACTTTACGCGCTGTATCTAGCCTTACCCTCAGTCAACGTAACAGCGATAGCGGGGATGTTCGTTTTGGCTGGTGCGGCAAATGGCTCTTACCAACAAATCCCATGGGCTATGTATCCGGATTTGATGGATGTGACCCGATTGCAAAGTGGAGAAGCAATAGAAGGAGCATTTTCAGGAATTTGGTTATTTGGTCAAAAGGTGGCTAACGCCTTTGCTCCGTTATTATTGTCTATTTTTTTGGCCAGTTATGGTTGGCGTGAAACTACTGAGGGCCGAGTGGAGCAGCTTCCGGAAGCTATCGCGGCATTACTCAAGTCTATAACCTTGGTCCCAGCGGCTATCTTAGTAGTTGCTGCTTTTGCGCTGATACTGATCTATAAACCCATGGCTGCAAAAGCTTTACGGTGAACTGGTGAAATTAGCGTCCATTTCTAATTTAGTTGAACGCCTTGCTGCTTCAGAATCTAAGGTACCTGAATTAAAATTTGAGGTACGCAAGAGGGTAGTTTGGTTCAATGAGCCTGAGGAAAAGACGGAGATATCGGTCATCTATGTTCATGGATTTTCAGCAACCTCACAAGAATTAAGACCCTTTCCAGATGATGTTGCCTCTGGCCTGAAAGCCAACCTTTTTTTTACACGTTTAGCTGGGCACGGGCAGGATAATAAGGCAATGGGCAAGGCTGATTTGGCTCAATGGGTCGCTGACATTGATGAAGCGATTGATATTGGCCGTACTTTAGGGAACCGTATTGTGGTTATCGCGTGCTCAACTGGGGCACCTCTGGTGTTGTCTGGCTTGAAAAAAAAATCAACTAATGTGGCTGCCTGCGTATTCGTATCTCCAAATTTTGGTCTCGCTCGTCCTATACAAAATTTGCTTCTTCAATTACCTAAAGTTCGGATTTGGGGGCCATTTGTGATGGGCCGTAGCCGAGGGTTTGAGCCGCGAAGTTTGGCTCATGAAAAGTATTGGACTCAGAGCTATGGAATTGAAGCTGTTTATACAATGATGGAGGCGGTTCAAGCTGCCGCAAGGCTTAGGATAAAAGCTTTCACTACCCCGTTGGCATTAATTTACTGTTCGGAGGATAAGGTTGTTTCACCGAAAAAAATATTATCATTTTTTAAACGTTGGGGTGGCCCCAAGGAAGTCCTTCTGATGGACAAAGGTGACGACGCTTCAGGACACTTGCTGATAGGTGACATTATGAACCCAAACCAAACCAAACTTGCGACCCAATTCACTCTTGATTTTTGCCTTAAACACTTGAGATTAAATTAAGGTGTCAGTGAGTAATGGTCTTCTGGATGCCTATATTGCATTTTCAAGCGTATCTTTTTTCTTGGATAAACCTCTCTACTGCACTTAATAGACTGAAAGCTTAAATGCCTGATAATTTTGAAAATAAAAGATTTCTTCACCTTGGCATATACCTAAAAACTTGACAAAACAGGGTATGAACTCTGAGCCAATTGTCTTCCTGCCAGGTATGATGTGTGATGCAAGATTGTTTGCACCACAGATTGATGGATTATCTCACCAGTGTGCGGTCATGGTGGCGCCAACGCACCTCGGAGAGCGTGTGGAAGAAATTGCGAGTAGCATATTGGATATGGCCCCGCATAAATTTGCCTTATGTGGTTTGTCTATGGGCGGAATTGTGGCGTTGGAAGTTGTACGTCGTGCACCAAATAGGGTGAAGCGTTTATGTCTGATGGATACAAATCCGACCTGTGAAACGCCCGAACGTGCCGCCAAACGTGAGCCGCAGATCATCGCCGCGCGTACTGGCCGGCTAGAACATATTATGCGTGAAGAGATTGCTTTAAATTATTTGACTGAGACCCAGCACAAAGAACATATTTTTGAATTATTGATTGATATGGCGGTATCATTGGGCTCTGAGGCGTTTGTACGGCAATCGCGGGCGCTTCAAAAAAGGCGGGATCAGCAATCCTTCCTAAGCAGAATAAAATGTCCCACTTTGATACTTTGTGGTGAGAAAGATCAGATATGCCTACCTAAACAGCATGAGTTTATGGCTGAATTAATTGAAGGAGCAACGCTTGCAGTTATAAAGAATGCTGGCCACTTACCGACTTTAGAACAACCCGACACCACCAATGAAGCGTTGAGGGCGTGGTTGGAGTCTTAAGGCTTTTTAGCACAAAAGTGTCTAACTTATTTTTGCTTGTACTTTTGTTTGCCACCAAATTGGTCTTTGGTGGCATTTTCTTTACTAAAGCGTTTTGCTAAAATTTTTGTATTTTCCTGATCTTCTGTCACCAGCTTTAGCCAACGGTTGACACGGATCGCATCAATTATGCCGCTTGTAATAGCGGCTTGGACGGCACAGCCTGGTTCATGGTCATGGGAACAGTCATTAAATCGGCAATTTTGTTCGAGTTCATGTAAGTCTACAAATGTTTCTTTTATTCCTGTTGCGGCATCTGTTAATTGTAACTCACGCATACCTGGCGTGTCTATAACAGCGCATACCTGCGGTACAATGTGAAGCTGGCGACTGGTAGTGGTGTGGCGTCCTTTGTTATCTGCCTCACGGACAGCTTGAGTATCGATTAATGGGTTACCGGCTAACGTATTCGTCAGTGTTGATTTCCCAACCCCGGAAGACCCTAAGAAGGCTACTGTCTGGCCCAGCTTGCACCAAGGGGCTAAATGTTCTTTGGTAGACGGATTGCGAGCGTCGACGTTCACAACAGTTACGTGTTCAGATATTTTTGATGCCTGCAGAGAAAAATTTGTTGTATCAGAGTTTAAATCAAATTTTGTCAGTACAATTACTGGTGTTATCCCAGCCTCGTGGGTCATCGCGACGTAGCGTTCGAGGCGCGCTAGATTGAAGTCATCATTGCAAGATGAAACAATAAACGTAGTGTCGAGGTTTGCTGCAATCAGTTGTTCCCTCCGGTCATGTCCCGCGGCACGGCGTTTTAATAGGCTCTTTCGTTTTAAAACTTTGCTGGAGCGTGGATCTTTATGATTCAATAGCAACCAATCCCCCACAGCCACGTCGTATAACGACGGAATTTTTAGATTTATATTGACGCCAACAACATGCAGCTTGCTTCGGTGAACTTGCGTAATGCGAACTGGGGGTGTCTCCGATATATCTGTGCTCATAACTTGGTCTTTGAAATATTTATTCCATCCCAAGGTTTTTAATTGAGCGTCTGCATCCAAGGCATTTTGATGGTTACTTTGAGATTTAAGTTTGGGACCATCGCGCACCATTAATTAAACTTTCTGTCCACAATTATCCCGTTGGTGGATTTTTCGAATTTAGCAAACCCTGCGCTGGCATTTGTATCAATCAGGTTAATTTCTGGATCCTTTTATGTTTTGATTAAATTTAATACTACAAATTACTGCATAGAGATGGGTATCGTTCTCACAAGAAGCTAAGCCACCTCTGCAAAGACTTGTTTTAATGAGATCTCTAATTTTTCAAACATTTCATCAAGGTTGCTCTCCGTAAAAATAAATGCAGGACATAGTACAATTGCCTGACCCAGAGGTCGGCATATTAATCCATGATCCGTGCAGGTGTTGGCAATTCGTTCACTAACAGAAAGGTTTGCGGAAAACGGAGTTTTAGTAGATTTATCTTGGACAGCTTCCAACGCTCCCATAAAGCCCTTAACACGCGATTCTCCTATATTAGGGTTTTCAAGTAAGCGCTCCATATGAGCCTCAAAGTATGGTGTTAAATTACGCACATTTTCGGCCAAGCCCTCATTCATAATTACATCAATGGCCTTAAGCGCAACGGCTGATCCGACTGGGTGACCTGAGGCTGTGAACCCATGTGGAAATTCTTCGATTGCCTCTGACGCCTTCTGCAGGCGATCGGTAAGTTGTGGCCCAAGCACGACAGCACCCATTGGGAAATAGCCTGCAGTGAGGTTTTTTGAGCTGATAATAGCATCTGGCATAAAGTCGTAAGCCTCGCAGCCCCAAGTATGACCAGTACGACCAAACCCACAAATAACTTCATCGGAAATAATAGGAATATTATATTTTTGGAGAATTGGCTGTAGGGCCTGGAAGTACCCTGTTGAGGGTGGAATAACGCCACCGGCACCCATAACTGGTTCCGCAAAAAAGCCTGCGATGGTCTCTGGGCCTTCAGATAAGATCATATCTTCAAGTTCTTTGGCTAGGCGTGCGGTGAATTGTACTTCGCTTTCTCCCTCCCGTCCCTCGCGCCAGTAGTGAGGGCAGGTTAGGTGAAGAAATTCTGGTAGAGGAAGTCCAAATACAGCGTTATATGGCTTGCCAGTCATTGAGGCTGAAACAGCAGTTACCCCGTGATATGCATTCTTTCTTGTTATGATTTTTCGACGTGTTGGGTTGCCTTCAGATCCATGCAGGAACCAAAGCATTTTTACCATGGTGTCGTTAGCTTCAGAACCGGAATTTGTGTAAAATACTTTTCCAGTTTCAAATGGCGACACCTCAATAAGTTTTTCAGATAGGATAACAGTCTGATCTGCCATTCTACCAAAGAACGCGTGATAGCCTGGAAACCGGTCATATTGGTCTTTTGCGGCTTGCGCTAAGCCTTTGTGATCAAAACCCGCGACCATATTCCATAACCCAGAATTTGCATCTAAAAATTTTTGACCGTGTACGTCAAACACATATGGTCCAGTGCCATGGGTCAGTACAGTAGCGCCACGTTTTTCAATAGTAGGTAAGTCAGTGAAACCGTAAAAAGAGTGGGCATCGGCCCGGGCTTCCCAGCTGTTTGGCGATTGGTCTTTCATTCTAGGTTCTCCAACAAATAGTATTCCATCTTAATTTAACGCAAAGTTTCTTTTAAACTTAACACCCAGTTTTTTCATATTCCAAGCCTATCGCGCAGTGAGAACCATGTCATTGCTAAAGTCATCAGTGGGCTGCGAAAGGTTTGCCCGCCAGGGAAGGAGGGGTGTGGAAGGTCAGACAATAAGTCAAATTGAGATGCATTCCCCGCTATTGTTTCGGCTAACACGTGACCGGCAAAGCCTGCCAGTGCCACGCCATGGCCTGAATAACCGGCCGCGGTCAATTGGTGTGTACCCACCCGTGCAAAAAGTGGTAGCCTCGTCGTGGTTATTCCCAGAGTACCACCCCAGGCATGAGTTAATTTAACGTCCGCAAGTTGTGGAAAAATTTCAGTTAACGGGCGGCGTACTTTTTCAAATATATCCTTAGGAAATTTTGTACCATAACTTTCACCACCACCGAAGATTAGTCGGTTGTCGTCGCTTAATCTGTAGTAATTCAAAACAAACCGACTGTCGGCAACTGCTATGTTTTTGGTCAGAATTTTTTCTGGATACTCTAGTGGTTCAGTCGCAACTATAAAATTATTGATTGGCATGACGTGTGCCGCTTGATTGCGATTGAGGTTAGTGTGATAGCCGTTTGTTGCATGTATAACATAGTCAGCTTTTATATCGCCTCGACTGGTTCTGACTAAATTTGGACTGCCATTTTTTACCTCTTGAACCAGGCTGGCCTCGTAGAGAACTGCTCCTGCTGCCTCAGCAGCCTTGGCCAAGCCCATGGCATATAAGAGAGGGTGTAAGTGTCCCGCACCCCAGTCAATTGTTCCACCTGAATAAGCTTCTGACTTTACTACTTCTTGCAAAGAAGATTTATTTAGGCATTCAATTTCATTATAACTGTAATTTTTTTCCAGATAACTAGCTATCGCGTGACTATTTACTTTTTCTTTATCGCTGAAGCACGCTTCCGCGACTCCGGCATTGTAGCCCGCGTCTGGTGCAAATTGGTTTACCAAGTCACGTGTCAATGATTTTGCGTCCTGCGTCATTTCCCAAAGACGGTGGGCTGCGTCTTGGCCTAATTGTTTTTCTAACTTCTGTTGGCCTTGGTTCCATCCAGACCCGACTTGACCACCATTACGGCCAGAGGCTCCAAACCCTACGCGGTGGGCATCCAAAACTATTACGTCAAAGCCTTTTTTTGCCAGATGCAGAGCAGATGACAAGCCGGTAAACCCAGCACCAATTACACAGACGTCACAACTAAGATCACTTTCAAGTGAGGGGCGAAGCTTTAAGTTGGGCGAGGTTTCTGCGTACCAGCTTGGCGGGTATGTCGCGGACGTATCGTTGGCGTATAGAAATTTAGACATTCAACAATAGGTGTTCGCGTTCCCAGGGTGAGATTACCTGAAGAAACTCACTATATTCGGTGCGCTTCACAATTGAATAAACTCGAGCAAACTCAGGGTCTAAAACTTTATGAAGTTTTTTCGCATTATCAAATAGATCTAGTGCGGTAAAAAGATCGTAAGGAATCCCTTCTTCACCATCATAGGCATCACCCCGATATTGTTTGTCGGGTCGATCCTGATCTTCCAAGCCCAGATAACAACAAGCCAAGGAAGCAGCGATCCCAAGATATGGATTGCAATCCATACCCGCCAAACGATTTTCAATCCGACGGGCTTGGGGGTCAGAGAGAGGAATGCGGATGCCCGTGGTGCGATTGTCCCGTGCCCACTCCAAATTAATAGGCGCCGCATGATCTTTAACATATCGGCGATAGCTATTCACATAGGGTGCAAGCATTGCGATCGCTGAGGGGAGGTGGTTTTGAAGGCCTGCGATCATATGGTAAAATACATCTGTTTCCCCACCTTGTGGTCCAACAAATATATTCTGCCCGTCGGCATCTAGGAATGAGTGATGGATGTGCATTGCTGAGCCTGGCTCTTCTGCGATTGGCTTTGCCATGAAGGTGGCAAAGCAGTCATGTTTGAGTGCTGCCTCTCTTATAAGCCGCTTAAAATAGAAAACCTCATCTGCCAGCTTGACCGGGTCCCCATGCCTGAGGTTAATCTCGACTTGCCCCGCTCCACCCTCTTGTGTGATCCCATCAATTTCAAAACCCTGTGCCTCGGCAAAGTCATAAATATCGTCGATAACTGGTCCATATTCGTCTACCGCTGACATTGAATAAGCCTGGCGGGCTGCAGCTGGCCGGCCGCTGCGCCCCATCATTGGTGTGATTGGTTGCGCTGGATCAATGTTGCGGGCAACCAAAAAAAACTCCATTTCTGGCGCCACTATGGGTTCCAACCCTTTGTCACGGAAGAGGTTAACCACCCGTTTTAGCACATTTCGTGGTGACGTTGGAATAGGTTCATCATCGCGACCAAAAGCATCATGAATAACTTGAAGAGTTACATCAGCGGTCCATGGTGCGGCAGTTGCTGTGTCCAAGTCTGGTCTCAAGACCATGTCGGGCTCTACCCATCCCTCGTCTCCCGCCGCTTCGGCCCAGCCACCAGTAAGCGTCTGCAGAAAGATTGAGTTAGGTAAGTAAAAGTGATTTTGTTTGGCGAACTTAGACGCTGGAACGGCCTTACCTCGAGCCACCCCTGGGAGGTCTGATATAATGCATTCCACTTCGTCGAGTGCCCGACCCTTAATGTAGGCCTGAGCCGCCTCTGGCAAATTGTCTTTCCAGTTCATGTAACTACCTCAGGCTTGAAGACACCCCTAAAAAAGGAAGCAATATCATTTGCGATGACATTGTCATGGGTTGGAGCTTTGGTCAATTTATCGGCACGGTCCATTAGGTGGGCCGGGTAGGTAGTATCGCTGCGTCGAGCAATTATATAATCAGAAATAATTGAATTGTTCATTTCGGGGTGAGGTTGAATCGTGTAAGCGCGACTGCCATAAATTAAGCCAGCATTTTGACAAAAACTGTTGCTCGCAATTACGCTTGCACCATCAGGTAGCTCTACAATTTGATCTTGGTGCCAGGCGTTCAGTGATATCTCTCCATGGCCTCCAAAGACATAGTCTTGATGCCCAATAGCCCACCCACCATCAAATTTCTCTACTTTGCCACCTAGAGCCTGAGCGATTGCCTGATGGCCAAAGCATACGCCGACCATAGGGCGCGTGCTGTCGTAGATATTTTTTATGAATTCTTTGAGTGGAGTGATGAAGGGGAGATCTTCATAAATGCCATGTTTTGATCCAGTGATTAGCCAGCCTTCAGCATCAGTAGGTGAGGCAGGGAAATTACCATCTACCACATTCCAAGTCTTATACTTAAAGCCATGGCCATCTAAAAAAGTTGAAAACATAGCATCATAATTGCCGTGGTTATCTTTTACATTTTCTGGTGGATAACCACAATTTAATATACCGATTAGCATAGATTTCTCTTTCAGAGTTTGGGTCAATCTAGGCCTGAAAAATAAATTTGAAAAGAGATTATTAAGCTGTGTCAATAAGTGCTAGGAGTGCGTCATGATCTGACATCTGGCTAAAAAGTGCAAATTCTTGGCCTTTAGTGGCGGCCAAGTTTTGTAAAATTACTTCTGAAAACAAACCGCCTATTAGTGAATGGTTTATCGCCTCAATCGCTTCTGGTAAGTTGTTTAGTAACTCTGAGGAGAGGTTAGGTTTTTCGTAGGCGTTACCGGTTGTGGGCTCTGGTGGCTTTAGCTCAGATTTTATTCCCTGCAATGCAGCACCGAAGATGACCGCGAATAGCAAGTAAGGATTGGCGTCGCCTCCTGCCACGCGGTGCTCAATTCTAGTTGAGGCTGTATCGCCACCTGGAATTCGAATGGCAACGGTGCGGTTTTCAAAACCCCAAGTTGCAGACGTTGGGGCGTGCGCTCCGGAGACAAAGCGGCTGAAGCTGTTTATGTATGGCGCAAAAAATAGAGTACTTGCGGAAAAGCTATTCAAACATCCGGCAACTGCTGACATAAGAATTTCTTCATCACAAAATACGTTGTTACCAGCATGATTTAATACCGAAAAATGAGTGTGAAGTCCGTTGCCACTTTCAGTTGCAAATGGCTTAGCCATAAAAGTAGCAGCCATACCGTGGTTGCGTGCTGTCCCTTTAATTAATTCCTTAAGTAAGATCACGTTATCCGCAATGTGGAGTGCGGGTCCGTGTTTCATTGTTACCTCAAATTGCCCAACACCCGCTTCTGCAGTGATTGCCAAATTGCCAAGCCTCATTACTTCGGCACTATTTGTGATATCGTCAAAAAATGCATCAAAACCATCCAACTCTCTTAAGGAAAGCACTTCAGTACTGGATAGGCGGCGGCCAGTTTTTGGATTTATTGGTGGCGCTAAGTTGCCGCCATCTTCGAGCAGAAAAAACTCTAATTCGCATGCAGCAATGACTTGCCAACCGCGTGCCTCAAATTCGTCAAGAACACTGCTAAGTGCAACGCGGGGGTCCCCGGCAAAGGGAGTGCCGTCGTCATGTTGCATAGTCCGAAGGTCTAAATGTGCGTCACCTGAAACCCATGGAAGTGGAATGAGATCTCGGTCGGTAGGGACCATGATCCCATCTTGATCACCACTTTCAAATACGAGTGGTGAACCGTCTATATCAGACCCAAAAATGTCTACATTCAGAGCTGAGAGAGGCATGCGCATTTCCTTGCCAGCCATAGAAGCTGCAACGCGCTTGCCCCTCAACTGGCCGTTTAAGTCAACTGCGGCAATCCTCAGGGACTTACTCATCTAATGACCTGTGGCCGATAACGCAGGCGGGGACGCACATCTTTTGGGAGGTGGCGATTTAGTCGGTTATTGATTAGTCCAAATAGCCCAATGATCACGAGTGTGAGAAGTATAAAATAGAAGGCTAGAATGGGATAAGGCACAAAGGGGTTAAAGGTCTTATCGGCGAAGTATCTTGCATAGTATAATGCATCGCCACGCTGTTGCCATGCTGGAAACCCGGAAAAGAAAACTAGCGTTGTCGCATGAAACAGAAAAATAGCCTCGTTCACATATGCGGGCCAGGCTAGCCGCATAGTTGTGGGCCAAATAATTCGAATGAATTTTTTCCATCCAGAAAGGCCATATGCATCAGCTGCCTCGACCTCACCCTTAGGAATGGAGCGTAGCGCCCCATAAAAAATTTCTGCTGAGTAGGCGGCAGTATTCAAAATAAGAACTACTAATGCGCCTACTTGTGCGGCTGTAAGCCAGGGTAAGATTCCCTTTTGTTTGAGGCGTAAAAAAATAAAATAGGCTAAGAAAAATTGGATAAATAGGGGGGACCCCCTAAACACCAAAATAAACCACTCTGCTGGTTTACGGATTGCGGGATTGGGACTTGCCTTGGCGAGGGCAACTCCATTGGCAATAAAAAAACCAATGAGAAGTGCCACGGCACCAAAATAAATATTCCAGAGCAGCCCTGAGCCAATCAGAGTAAAATGTTGGCACAGAGTGAACTCAATTTTGGGCAACAGCCGGCTGCCATAGCCAAGTGACCGAAGCCCATAATCTATGATTGTTTGCGCACAGCTCATGCGTCACTTCCTAAAGTACCCTGCCCATGGGAGAGTCTTTTAGTTAAGCGCTGAAGAATGATTTCAGAGACTTTCGTGAAGGCCAAATAAAACACCATTAGAAATAAAAAATAGTACATGCGCAAATCCCCGTGCGGGTAAGCAGAGAATTTGGCTAATTGGGTTCCGCCAAGTTCGCGTGCCCAATAGACGATATCTTCAATTCCGAGAAGGAAAAGTAGAGGAGTAGCCTTTATCAAAACCATCCAGAGATTTGAGAGACCTGGCAGTGCGTAAATCCACATTTGTGGGACTAATATACGCCAAAAAACTTGTCTTTGGTTCATGCCGTAGGACTGGCCAGTTTCTATTTGTGCTTTTGGCACGGCGCGCATTGCGCCGTGGAGAACGTTTGCGGCAAAGGCTCCAAAGACAATGGTAAAGGTTAGGACGGCAGTGAAAAATCCATAAAGATCATGCACATATTGTGGCGCTGCTCCTAGTGGTAGTTTGGCAGATTGGCACACAATGAAGTCGCTTCCTTGACGAATTGGTTCGGACCAGTCTGGACATAAGACTTGGTGGCGCAACCACTCAAACCCCTGATCCAATGCAATTACAAAGAAGAGAAAAAATGCTATGTCGGGCACGCCCCTTACTATGGATATGTAAATTTTTCCTAGCCACCGCAGTAAGAAAAACTGAGACTGCGCAAGCGTTGCCCCACCAAAACCAAAGACAAGAGCTGCAGGCCCGGTAATGGCCAGTAGGCCCAATACTGTCCCAAAAGAATAATAAAATAGAAAGTGTTTGCCTGTGGTGAGGTAGCAGCTAAGCCATGAGAGACTGGCAAGAGTACTTGGATCTGAGCAGAAGCTAAAAATCGTATAAACCCCCGGCAATAGTGCTGTTTTATAGCCTAATAAATATTATTGAAATGTAGCCAAAAGGAGGGGCAAAGATTAACCCTTTGCCCCTCAGTAATAATTTATTTATGGAAATGGTTGGCCAACTTCCCATTTGACGATCAGAGCGTTAAGCGTTCCGTCTGCCTTCATCGACTTGATCGCAGCACTGAATTTGTCGCGTAAATCATTATCAGATTCACGTACACCCATGCCGACGCCGCCACCGATGAATTCCTGCTTTTCTAGCAATACCAGGCCTGCATCTTCTGCAGCTATTGGCGCAACATAATTCAAATCTGCCAAAACTGCATCTGCTTCGCCGTTCCTGACTGCAGAAATGGTTTCTTCTGGAGTCGCAAATTCAACTAAAGTAACCCCAGGCAACGCTGCAGCAAAAGCTGCCTGTATGGTATTTACCTGAGCAGCAATAACGGCTCCAGATAGGTTAACATCAGCTGACAGAGCGACGTAGGCAGACGGTTCTGGTAGCGTATACTCTTCTGTAAAATCGATTACGCTATCACGCTCGGCTGTCACTGACATGCCCGCTATAATGGTATCGTAGTTACCGGATACTAGATTTGGGATTATGCTATCCCAATCATTAACAACCCACTCACATGTAAGGGATGCACGCGCGCACAGTTCGTCACCTAATTCGCGCTCAAATCCGTCAACTTCACCAGCGTCATTGATGAAATTATAGGGTGGGTATGCGCCCTCCGTACCCATGCGGATGGTGTCGGCAAAAGACATGCCCGCAGTTAGCGCCATTGCGGCGGCAGTTAAGATCAGCTTTTTCATGGTTATCTCCTTAAAATGAGTTGCTGAGTATGTTTAAGCTACAGCAGCAAGAAACTGCTGAAGCCGTTGTGATTTCGGTGCGCCAAATATTGCGCTGGGTGGTCCTTCTTCTTCTATTAAACCTAAATGTAAAAATATAAT
The DNA here is from genome assembly GCA_017856985.1 of Planktomarina sp. Taxonomy (GTDB): domain Bacteria; phylum Pseudomonadota; class Alphaproteobacteria; order Rhodobacterales; family Rhodobacteraceae; genus Planktomarina; species Planktomarina karensis. The sequence goes on along the minus strand of JAFMEA010000003.1, from coordinate 20,625 downwards.
ATGGTCTGCCACATCCCGTGCCAGTGCCATGTCGTGTGTAACAATCAACATTGTCCGGCCCTCGGACGCAAGGTCTTTAATAACACGAACAACTTCCTGTTCAAGTTCGGGGTCAAGTGCAGATGTAGGCTCGTCAAATAATAGAGCTTGCGGCTCCATAGCGAGGGCTCTGGCTATTGCCGCCCGTTGCTGCTGCCCACCTGAAAGTTGCGCCGGATACGCATCACACTTCTCGCTAATCCCCACTTTTTCCAATAGCGCGCGCGCGCGCGCCTCAACGTCTGCCTTGTCTTGCTTCAGTACGGTGACTGGAGCCTCCATCACATTTTGTAAAATTGTCATGTGGGCCCAGAGATTAAACTGCTGAAACACCATGGAAAGGTTAGTGCGTAATCTGGTCACTTGAGATAAGTCAGCCGGCCTTCGGTCGTGACCTGAGCCTCGCCACTTCACTGGCTCACCCTGGAAGTGGATGGAACCCTCTTGGCTAGTTTCCAACATATTGCAGCAGCGAAGTAGGGTGGACTTCCCAGAACCTGACGACCCAATAAGGGCCACGACATTTCCACGTTTGGCGGTGATGTCGATGCCTTTCAAAACCTGCAAATCTCCATAAGATTTATGCAGACCTCTGATGTTTATTACTGGTGAGGTTTCGCTTGGCACCGATAGTCCTTAACAACTCAAGTGCTTATTAGGGCATAGAAGCCTTTTACGTACAATCCGAAAGTGGCAATAATTAGCTTAAAGGGGCAATTGGAAGTGGATATTCCATGTAATCTTGCTCTGCAATATTGACCAACCCAAAGATTTGTAAGGTTTCCTGATCTTTTTTATCAATCCCTAGAATCGCTTTTTTTAAATTTTGGTACAAGGTTTTTGCGTCATTTTTCAATGCAGTGATGTAGGGAAGTGAAGGCGTTGGCGGCGTTGTGGTAACTACTTCAAGTTGCGATGCCTTGTCCCAATCTCTGCACAAAAACCTCCAAGTAAGAGCATCAATGGCGGCAATATCAGCGATGCCTTTAGTTAAAGCTAGTGCCGATGCTGCGTGTCCTCCGGTGCAAAGTTGGGATTTTCCACTAATCCCAATAGACTGCGGGGCAGCCCAGCCTGATTGAGATTGAGGCTCATTATATGCGAGAACAAAGTCATTTTTTATGAGGTCAGGTGCTGACCCTTTGCGTGCTAATATCACTGAGTGATAAAAACCTGGTGCGCAGTTCTCTATGTTGTTGTTAGGGGTGGCAATTAGCTTGACGTGTCTACGCAAGCTTGCCCGAAATGGTAGGCCACATGTTTGAGAAAAAAACAGCTCTGGGTTCAACCAGTCTGACAGAAGGTTGTCACTGTGTCTGGTGAGTGAAGGGGCGTTAGGCATCAAGTCGCGGAATGCCTGCCATAGTCGTTGATGTGCTTGGTAATTTTTTGAGACATCATACATGGGCAGGTGTGCTATCACTTGTTAGGCCTCTTTTCGGGCGATTGCACTGTCTCGATCATTGACACCCAACAGGCTCGCCAACAGGCGCATTAATGCGTCTTCCTCATGGTCACGTTCTCCGTCAGCTAAGACAACTTGCCAGAGGGCACGTACAACTTCAAAGCGATCCTCATAAGGAACTGCTTCCTTGATTGCTCTGGTAAACCTGACTGTATCAGGGGCGTCTGCTTCCAGAGCCTCGGCGTGATTGCGCAACGATGAAGCCTCTGTGGGTGACAAGCCATAAAGGATGCTCAGAATTGCGTCAATTCTTTCACATTCAGCTATCGCGTAATCATCGTCAGATTTTGCAATTCGTACCATCAGCGCGGCCATAGCCTGTTTTTCATCAATCTCGTCATTGCTGCCTAACGGCTTACGCGAAAATAAATTCGAAAACATTTTAACCTCTAAGATAAATTAAGTTATTATAGGTTTGAACTGCTAGACTAGCCGGCTCATATCTTTTGCCGCCCTTACAAAGTCACGAAAGAGTGGGTGTGGGTCAAAGGGTTTAGATTTGAGCTCAGGATGAAACTGAACTCCAATAAACCATGGATGATCTTTTACCTCAACAATTTCTGGCAGTCGTCCGTCTGGAGACATACCAGAGAAGATCAAGCCCTTTTCTTCCAGCTGATTGCGAAACTCTATGTCGACCTCGTAGCGGTGCCTATGGCGTTCTTCAATATCTGTGCCTCCGTAAATATTTGCAACACGCGAACCCGCACTTAAAGATGCATTGTATGCGCCGAGGCGCATCGTTCCGCCTTTGTCGTCGGACTCTTTGCGACGGACTTTATGGCTACCCTGTACCCACTCTTTTAGGTGATAAACAACTGGCGTGAACCTCTTTTTACCGGCCTCATGATCGAACTCTTCAGAACCCGCATCCTTAACACCAATTAGGTTTCTGGCAGCCTCTATCACGGCCATTTGCATCCCAAGACAAATACCTAAGTAGGGGACCTTGCGTTCTCGCGCAAATTGAGCTGCTTTTATTTTGCCTTCAGTCCCACGTTCGCCAAACCCGCCAGGAACTAAGATGGCGTGGAAGCCCTCTAAATGAGGTGCCGCATCTTCATGATCAAATACTTCAGCATCAACCCATTCGACGTTAACTTTCACTCGGTTGGACATTCCACCGTGGGTTAGCGCCTCCTTGATGGATTTATATGCATCCTCCAGTTGGGTGTATTTCCCAACAATTGCCACATTCACTTCGCCCTCTGGATTATTTACGCGGTCTTGAACGTCGACCCATTTCGCCAAATCAGGTTTCGGCGAAGGGGAAATATCAAACGCGTCTAAAACAGCTTGGTCAAGGCCCTGTGCGTGGTAAGCTAGAGGTGCCTCATAAATAGATTTTAGATCGTATGCTGCGACTACAGCATCTTTTCGTACGTTGCAGAATAAGGCTATTTTTGAGCGCTCCTTCTCTGGGATTGGATGTTCAGAGCGACATACTAAAATATCGGGTGCAATCCCGATGGATTGTAATTCTTTGACACTGTGTTGTGTTGGCTTAGTCTTGAGTTCACCGCTAGCTGCTAGGTAAGGCAGCAGAGTGAGATGCATAAAGATGCAATCGCCCCTAGGTTTGTCGTGTGAAAATTGACGAATTGCTTCAAAAAAGGGTAAGCCCTCAATGTCGCCCACGGTGCCACCAATTTCACATAACATGAAATCAACTTCATCATCGCCCACTTTTAGAAATTTTTTAATTTCGTCTGTTACGTGCGGTACTACCTGAATGGTTTTCCCCAAGTAATCGCCACGCCGCTCCTTTTCTAGCACTGTTGAGTATATCCGTCCGGAAGAAACCGAATCGGACATTCGGGCAGCAACGCCAGTGAAGCGCTCGTAATGACCAAGATCGAGGTCCGTCTCAGCTCCGTCGTCAGTGACAAAAACCTCTCCGTGTTCAAACGGGGACATAGTGCCTGGATCAACATTTAGGTAGGGATCGAGCTTGCGCAGTCGCACAGAGAAACCTCGTGCCTGCAGTAAAGCCCCAAGTGCCGCAGATGCGAGCCCTTTACCAAGCGAGGAAACTACTCCCCCGGTTATAAATATATATCGTGCCATTAAAAAGGGGTCCCCGCGCTTCATGTTTTGGTAAGAAAAATCCGAACCATCACGGGATTAAACTCATACAACCTCCGGTATGATTCTACAATGTGTAGACCAACATTGAGGCGCTAAAATTTTCTTAGGCGCAACATTTAGTATTATCTGATTAATCGGCGACCGGCAGCAGTGGAGTTACATCTTCGGCGGGTGGTAGCAGGTCATCCGCATTTGGTTTGGTACCCATCTCACTGCTTGGAGACAATTGATCCAAGATAGAACTGCCAGACGATTTTTGGGCCTGAATAATAGTAAGCCCAAGGGAGGTGCAGATGAAGGCAATCGCCAATATCCAAGTAAGCTTTGTCATTGCAGAGGCTGCTGCGCGCCCACTAGTTGCGCCACCACCGCCGCCACCTATGCCTAGTCCACCGCCTTCGGAACGTTGCAAGAGAACGAGGCCGATCAAGGAGACTGCCAAAAGGAGATGGATGATCAAGACGACGTTTTGCATGCTAGCTTCCCAGTTTGTATCCCTGGCTACCTAAGCAAGGAAAATCCGTTTGCCAAGTGTAAACCTGTAGATTGAGCCAGCGAAAAACAAGAAAATATCGTAAATATGATCTAGTCGAAGTGGATTAGTCCTAATTATAAAAATTTACAAAATAATGATCTGCTTCGGTTTAACTATGTTGCGAAAGAAAATCTTTCAAAAGATTAAGTCATGCCCAGTGTATTAGAATTTTTCAGTTTCCACCGGATCATATCCCCGTTATACCGTAGACGTTTTAATTGGATCGAAAGTGTATATTTATGGCAAATGTTGTTGTGGTTGGCACGCAGTGGGGTGACGAGGGCAAGGGCAAAATTGTCGACTGGCTTTCTGAGCGTGCTGATGTCATCGCCCGTTTTCAAGGTGGCCATAATGCGGGCCACACCCTCGTAATAGACGATGAGGTATTCAAGCTTCATGCCTTGCCCTCGGGTGTCGTGCGGGGGGGTAAACTTTCGGTGATTGGAAATGGCGTAGTTCTTGATCCGTGGCACTTAATAAAAGAGATTGATGGTATACGCTCCCAGGGAGTAGAAATTACGCCTGATAACTTAATAATTGCTGAAAATACTCCGCTGATTATGCCGTACCATGGCGAGCTGGATCGGGCCCGTGAGGGTCAGGTTTCGATCGCAAAAATAGGTACTACTGGGCGCGGAATTGGTCCATGTTACGAGGATAAAGTTGGCCGCCGTGTTCTGCGTGTTTCAGACTTAGATGATAAGGCTACGCTAGAATTACGAGTGGATCGGGCATTGTTGCATCACAATCCGCTCCGAAAAGGTCTTGGGCTTGAGCCAGTAGATCGCAACGTATTGCTAACTAGTTTACAAGAGATTGCTGCAAAAATTTTACCTTATGCTGCACCAGTTTGGAAAGTGCTTAATGAAAAGCGCCGAGCTGGCAAACGTATTCTATTTGAAGGAGCGCAGGGTGCTTTGCTTGATATTGATTTTGGTACTTACCCGTTCGTAACATCATCTAATGTGATAGCGGGTCAAGCTGCTACTGGAACAGGGGTTGGCCCCGGAGTGATCGATTACGTCCTTGGGATAACCAAAGCATATACCACCCGCGTTGGTGAGGGACCTTTCCCAACAGAACTAAATGATGCCGACGGTCAGCGTCTAGGTGAGCAGGGCCATGAGTTTGGGACAACTACTGGCCGAAAACGCCGCTGTGGCTGGTTTGATGCCTGTCTTGTCCGCCAAACGTGTGTAATTTCGGGGGTCAATGGGATTTCTCTCACAAAGTTGGATGTTTTGGATGGATTTGACGAGCTAAAGATCTGTGTGGGTTACGAGCTTGACGGTAATAAATTAGACTATTTACCAACAGCGGCTGATAAGCAGGCCCGTGTGAAACCAATCTATGAAACAGTAGAGGGTTGGTCGGACAGTACTGCTGGCGCACGTTCTTGGGCGGAGTTGCCCGCGCAAGCAATAAAATACGTACGCCGCATAGAGGAGTTAATCGATTGCCCTGTAGCGCTTGTCTCCACCTCACCAGAACGGGAAGATACTATTCTCGTAACCGACCCGTTTGCTGATTGATGGCCCTCAGTTATAAATCTCGTCGTCGATGGTCGCTTTTTATCTTGGTAATTGGCTTGCCTTTGTATGTTGTTATAGCGGTAAACTTAGTTGACCTTTTGCCAATTTTGCCAAAGTTTTTGGAATTTTTTATGTACGTAATTCTTGGAATTGCGTGGGTTTTCCCGTTAAAATTTGTGTTTCAGGGAATTGGACAATCTAATCCCGATAATGACCAAGATAAAAAATAGTTTCAATAACTTCCGACCGCAAAATTAGTTGATTTCAAGCTAATATAATTGTGAAATTTTGATGTCTAAGATGATTTTGTTGAACATCTACTTAACTTGGTAATGAGGAGAGGTGAAAAGTAATGAACCGCGATTTTGTGCACAAATCTGTCATAACTTTGCTAATTGGCGCCGGTCCTACTAGTAAGGAGATGATACTATCTTCGGCCGTGTATGCGTCTTCCTTTGTTGCTGCAGATGGTGGATTTAATGCGGCCACAGATGCGGGATTAGATGTTGCTCTTGTTGTTGGCGACATGGATTCGCAGTCTACCCCGTTTGGATCACAGAATTTTTTAGAAATGAAAGAGCAAGACACAACGGATTTTGAAAAATGCCTGCAGGTTTGTGATGCGGAAGTATTTTTGGGCGTTGGTTTCTTAGGTGGGAGGCTCGATCATCAAATGGCTGCCTTTTCGGCACTTTTGAGGGATAAGAGAGCTATAATTTTGATGGATGCTTGCCAATTAGTATTTATCGTTCCGCCAGAATTTCATTTAAATTTAGAGCATGGAACAGAGGTTGCATTTTACCCGCTAGTTGGACTGCGGGCTGATGCCCTAGGGCTGCAGTGGCCACTTGATGATGATGAAATGGCTCCTGGTGAATTGATATCTACATCCAACAAAGTTGATGGTACCTTTATCAAATTGAAAGTAAATCGACATGGGTTGCTTGCAATTTTACCAGTGGGCTGCCTTGAGCCTGTTTTAAAAGCACTACGAACTGAAGGTTTTGCTAAGGGGAGTAACTAATAGGCCTGCATTAATAGTTACCAAAACCCCAATGGCAGTAATGCCATTGGGAAAGTCTTCGAAAATAAGCTATACACATAGTGTGGCAGAAGAAATTTCGAGATATTACAATGGTGGGACGTGGAGGCCTATGGCCGAGCCTCAATAGGCATTGTTGTGACAGGTTACGTGTTTTTGAAACCGTCTTAGCAATTTGGTAGGTTAACCGCGAGACCGCCCTGCGATGTCTCTTTATATTTTTCATGCATGTCTTTTCCAGTTTGCCGCATTGTTTCGATGCAGGCGTCTAGTGGCACTAGGTGCGTGCCATCTCCGCGCATTGCGAGGCTGGCAGCAGAAACCGCCTTGATACAACCAAGGCCATTACGCTCAATGCACGGTACCTGCACCAAACCTTTTATTGGGTCGCAAGTCATACCAAGGTGATGTTCCAGAGCAATCTCTGCAGCATTTTCAACCTGCGCAGGCGATCCACCCAAAACGGCACAGAGCCCTGCGGCTGCCATGGCGGCGGCGCTACCTACTTCAGCTTGGCAGCCACATTCTGCACCTGAAATACTCGCATTGGACTTTATTAAGCCACCGATCGCGGCGGCTGTCAGCAGAAAGTCGGAAACTTTTTGGTTATTGGCGCCTGGGACATGATCTAGCCAATAGCGAATTGTGGCTGGGATTACACCGGCTGCTCCATTGGTAGGTGCCGTAACCACCTGACCCCCAGCCGCATTTTCTTCATTTACGGCCATTGCGTAGACACTCATCCAATCATTGATTGTATGTGGCGCTGAAAGGTTGATGCCGCGCTCTGATACGAGCGAGTCGTGAATGCCTTTAGCGCGGCGCTTGACATTTAAGCCTCCTGGCAAAATACCATCTGTGACCAACCCGCGATCAATGCATGAACTCATAACATCCCAGATTTCAGCAAGACCCCTGTCTAGTTCCAAAGCGCTCCGGCGGCTCAGTTCGTTTTCTCGCTTAATTTCTGTTATTGATTTTCCTGTTTTGACACATATTTCCAATAATGCAGAGGCAGTTTCAAATTCATGTGGATAGTGAGCGAGGTCACCGACAGCACGCCCACTCGTTATCTCTTCTTCCGTGACAACAAAGCCGCCACCGACCGAATAATAGGTCTGCTGCATCAGAACGTCACCTTGCTGATCTGTTGCAGTCAAGATCAATCCATTTGCGTGGCCTGGAAGTGCAGGGCCATAATCAAAGAGAATATCAATGGCTGGATCAATTTTCATTTGTGGCAAGCCATCTGGGTTCACTACTTTATTGTTTTTGATCAGACTGAGCGCTTTTTCGCCTTCAGTAGCGTTGAACGTAGCGGGTCGAAATCCAGCTAAACCCAATAAAATAGCTCGATCTGTTGCGTGTCCAATGCCAGTATAAGCCAGTGAACCATGGAGTTGGGCGCGGAGGCCGGTAGGCTCAAATGGACTTTCTCGAAGAAGATCAAGAAACATGCCTGCAGCTACCATCGGTCCCATGGTATGTGATGAACTGGGGCCTATCCCAACCTTGAACATGTCAAATACAGATAAAAACATTTTTGACCCCAAACACCTTACCTGCCGCGTTGATCACGTTTGGCTTAAATACGCCGGTGAAAATGCGACCCATTTAGTGAATTACGCGCCGGTAGTAAGGAAAGCTTTTTAAATCATAACTCATCTTGTATGTGGTTCCGTGTATCAGAAAAAAAATTAAGGATTCGTGTGCTATGTCCTCTGATTTATCTTCGAGTGATCAAGCAAAATTTGTGGCTGCAAAAAGGGCTTGTGAATTTGTAAAAGACGGAATGAAATTGGGCCTTGGTACCGGATCTACCGCCTCCTGGATGGTCCGGTGTCTTGCTGAGCGCGTAGATAAAGAGGGCCTCAGAGTGAAAGGGGTGCCTACATCGATCCAAACTTCTAATTTGGCTGAAGAGCTTGGAATTGAAATTATAACTTTAGGCGCTGCGGGCCAGTTGGATTTAACAATTGATGGCACAGATGAGTTTGATCAGGACCTTAATTTAATCAAAGGCGGTGGGGGCGCATTACTGAGAGAAAAGATAGTTGCCTCTGCAAGTGATAAAATGATTGTGATAGCCGATGATGATAAAAATGTTGAACGACTGGGTAGGTTTCCGTTGCCGGTTGAGGTGCTGGGTTTTGGATTAAAGTCCTCACAATCTTTGATCCAAACATTATTAGAATCTCAGGATGTGGGTAGCAACATTATTAAAACCAGAATGGTGGGTGAGGTGCCTTTTGTGACTGATGAGGGCAACTACATTCTTGACCTTTATTTGGATCAGATTGGTGATGCAGACATGTTAAACTTAGCCCTAAATCAGGTGCCTGGCGTGGTTGAAAATGGATTATTTGTAGGACATTGTGATATGGTGATTGTGGGTTCGTCGGATGGTACAGTGAAGGAAAAAATTAAAGGTCCAATTTCAAAACTTTAGGGGAAGACTATAAACTATTTCAACATTTATTATATTGGGTTTCGCTGATGTCTTTTGATTTTGATCTTTTCGTTATTGGTGGTGGTTCGGGTGGCGTACGCGCAGCGCGAGTGGCAGCGTCGGATATCAGAGCTAAAGTGGGGTTGGCTGAAGAAAGTCGCTATGGGGGCACCTGTGTTATCCGGGGCTGTGTTCCAAAGAAATTGATGGTCTTTGCGTCGACCTATTCTCGCGCCATGGAGCAGGCGATGGCTTACGGATGGGATATTAAAACTGGTGGATTTCATTGGTCAGCTTTCCGTTCTAAACTAGAGGGAGAGTTAGATCGTTTGGAAGGGGTTTATCGCAACCTACTGAAAAAGTCTGGCGTAAAAACCTATGACTTTCGTGCCACTGTGGTGGGACCGAATACAGTCCGCCTGGCAGATGGCCGTGAGTTTACTGCTAAAATAATTTTATTGGCTACTGGGGGCTGGCCATCCCTCCCAAATATTCCAGGCACTGAGCATGCAATCACCTCTAATGAGATATTCCATCTTGATGCTCTACCCAAACGCATCTTGATTGTTGGGGGTGGGTACATTGCCTGTGAGTTCGCCGGAATTCTAAATGGCCTCGGTGTCGACACCCACCTTTGGTATCGTGGGACACAGGTGTTGCGTGGATTTGACGTTGAGGCATGTGATGTTATCGCCCAGGGTATGCAAGAGCGTGGAATTTCAATTCTTACTAAAACAAATCTCGCGAAAATTGAAAAAAGTTCAAACGGTTTTAAGGTGACCGACACGCATGCGAGGGAAGAAAGTTTTGATCTAGTGATGTGTGCCACTGGGCGTACACCTAATAGTGGGGGTCTTGGGTTGGAAGAACTGGGAATTAATCTTGACCGGGCCGGTGCCGTTGAAGTGGATGCTTATTCCAAGACTTCTTTGCCTTCAGTCTACGCAATTGGTGATGTGACTAACCGAGTAAACCTCACGCCCGTGGCTATTCGTGAGGGGATGGCCTTCGTTGAAACTGCCTTTAAAGACAATCCCACTCCGCCGGACCATAGTTTGATACCATCGGCAATTTTTACTCAGCCCGAGTATGGAACAATTGGGTTAAGTGAAGAGGATGCCCGTAATCAAGAGCCTATTGAAGTTTACGCCACGACCTTTAAACCAATGAGCACTGCATTTATTGCGGATCCACAAATTGTTTTGATGAAACTTGTTGTAAGCCAAGCGACGCGAAAAATTTTGGGATGCCATATTGTTGCGGATGGAGCAGGCGAAATGATTCAAATGGCGGGTATTGCTGTAAAGATGGGTGCCACAAAAGAAGATTTCGATAGGGTTTGCGCTGTCCACCCAACAATGTCAGAAGAGTTAGTAACAATGAAATCTCCAGTGCGTAAGGGTTGAAAACTTTAAAGTTAAGCACAGGTATGATAAACACGCAAACAGATGGTAAAGGGAACTTGCTGAATGGCAGACAATAATGGTGGACCTTGGGGCGGCGGCGGAAGCGGCGGTGATAAGGGTAACAATAATGGTGGTGGTAATGGGCGTAAGCCAGATACCCCACAAATCCCTGAAATCGATGAACTGATGCGTAAAGGCCAGGAGCAATTGCGTGTGCTGATGGGTGGCAAAGGTAGAGGAGGCGGTGGTGCCTCGGGTGATGGTGGAGCGGGTCTGCCGCGTGGAACATTTTTGTTTGCAGGGCTAGCAGCTGTGGTACTGTGGTTATTTGCATCCTTCTACACCGTAAAACCTGAAGAACAGTCTGTTGAATTGTTTTTGGGTGAATTTAACCAAATTGGCACCAACGGTCTGAATTTCGCGCCGTGGCCACTTGTAACTTATGAAAAATTTAATGTCACAACAAACCGGACAGAGTCTCTGGGTATTAATGGTAGTCGTGATAGTGGCTTAGGATTGATGCTGACCACTGACGAAAATATCGTAGATATCGATTTTCAAGTGGTATGGAATATCAAAAATGCGCGTGACTTCCTGTTTAGTCTAAAAGAGCCTGAACTTTCCGTGCGTGCCATTTCAGAGGCCGCAATGCGCGAGGTGATTGCACAGTCTGAGTTAGCCCCAATTTTGAACCGAGACCGTGCGGCCATCGAGGCAAATGTACGCCAGCTGATTCAGAAAACGCTGGACGAGCGTAAGACAGGTATTTCGGTCCTTCGTGTTAACTTTAACAAAGTTGACCCTCCAAGCCGACAAGTAATTGTAACAGCTGTTGATGGATCGCAGAAACGAGTTTCCGTGATTGACGCTTTCCGAGACGTTCAAGCGGCAGAGCAGGAACGGGATCAACGCGAAAGACAAGCAGATGCGTATGCCAACCAACGCTTGGCCCAGGCTCGAGGTGCTGGTGCAGAAATTTTGGAAGCGGCTGAAGGCTACCGTGCTAAGGTTGTTAACGCTGCCTTGGGTGAAGCCAGCCGCTTTTCGGCGGTATTGAAGGAATATAAAGTAGCTCCAGAGGTGACACGCCGCCGCCTCTATATTGAAACGTTAGAAAAGGTTTTGGCAAACGTAGACAAGATTATAATGGACAATGGTGAGGGAGGTTCCGGTGTGGTGCCATATTTACCTCTCAACGAATTGCGGAAAAACTCACAAGGAGGATCGAACTGATGTCAATGAAATTTCGTATAGCAGTTATATCTGCCGTGGTAATTGTGGTTGTGGGTTTGATGTCTATCTTTATTGTGGATGAGCGCGAGAAGGCGCTGGTACTACGATTTGGTCAGATCAAGCAAGTCAAGACAGAGCCTGGTCTGGGCTTTAAATTTCCGTGGTTGGATCAAGTAGTTCGATTCGAGGATCGAATTCTGCAACTTGAAACTCCACTTATTGAGGTAACACCGGCCGATGATCGGCGCCTTGAGGTGGATGCCTTTGTTATGTACCGGATAGTTGATATCGTGCAATTTAGGCAGGCCATGGGTGCGGGTGGTGAGCGTGAGGCCAGTATTCAGCTGAACGACATTTTAGATGGCCAAATCCGGGCAGTTCTAGGTGCGGATGGCGTTACTTCCAACGCAATTCTGTCGCCAGAAAGAGCGTCCCTGATGGAAAGCATCCGGGTAGCTGCACAATTTCGTGCTAAAGACCTTGGACTAGACGTAGTTGACGTAAGACTGCGCCAAACGAACCTTCCTGAGCAAAACTTCGACGCGACACTGCAACGAATGATTGCTGAAAGGGAGCGTGAGGCAACTGATGAGCGCGCGCGTGGCCGAGAAGCGGCTCAACGCGTCACTGCCGTCGCTGATCGTACTTATGAAGAGCTACTTTCAGAGGCGCGTAAAGATGGACTGATAATCGAAGGTGAGGCTGATGCCGAGCGGACAAGAATTTTGGCAGAAGCTTTTGGAGCTGATCCGGAGTTCTTTGATTTTTATAGATCTTTAAGGGCCTATGAAACTTCGATAAAGGCTGAAAATTCAACTTTGATCATACCGCCCGATCATGAGTTTTTGAATTACCTTCAATCTTCTTCGCCGCGAAAAGATAAGTGATTGAAAAATTAGTATTTGGCCTTGGCGCTGTATTAATTGTAGAGGGGCTGGTATATTTACTGGCCCCTAACGTTATTAAAGATGTTCTTAAAGCGCTGGATTTGTTGTCTATAGTGGATCGAAGAAAGATTGGGGCTCTATTGGTAGTTGCCGGTTTTGTTTTAGTAGTATTGGTTTCCTAACTTTTCATTTTAATTTTATTAGACCCTTAAGTGCCCCGCGCGACAGTATATACTATTGAGTTAATCTTTTTTTGTACTATCTTTAGGTTCGGACAATCGTACGGCTGTCCACCTGCATAAGTAAGTTGTTTGTAAAGAGGAGTTACTGATGAAATCCGTTGTTACACTAGCGCCTAATACCTCCTGTCAAAATCGAAACATGTGGATTTCCTTTTTGGTTTTTTTAATATTTTTCCTTCAGGCGACCCACTCTTTCGCACAAATGATGCCAAATAGCTTTGCTGACTTAGCTGAAAAAATTAGCCCATCAGTGGTAAATATCACAACAACTACTGTGACTGCAGGCAAGGCAAATCAGGCTCCGCGCGGCATCGTGCCCGAAGGCTCGCCATTTGAGGAATTTTTTAAAGAATTTGATGACCGCCGCCGCGGTGGAAATCTAAGGCCACGCCGTTCTTCTGCGCTAGGTTCAGGCTTTGTAATTTCACCCAGTGGCTTCATTGTAACAAATAATCACGTAATCGATGGAGCTGATGAAATTCAGATAGAGTTTTTTTCTGGCAAAGTGCTGCCAGCAAAAGTAATTGGTACAGATAAAAATACTGACATTGCGGTATTAAAGGTGGAGCCAGATGTGCCTCTTGAGTTTGTAGGTTTTGGAGACAGTGACATCGCCCGAGTTGGTGATTGGGTGGTGGCAATGGGTAATCCAATGGGGCAAGGTTTTTCTGTGTCAGCAGGAATAGTGTCAGCACGGAACAGAGCTTTAGCTGGCATTTACGACGATTACATACAGACCGATGCTGCTATTAACAGAGGAAACTCTGGTGGCCCATTGTTTAATTTAGAGGGGGATGTGGTAGGAGTAAATACAGCCATCTTATCGCCCAATGGAGGATCGATCGGAATAGGCTTCTCTATGGCCTCTAATGTGGTTGGTCGTGTCGTAGATCAACTGATTGAGTTTGGTGAGATCCGGCGAGGATGGTTGGGTGTGCGTATTCAGGATTTGGACGAAGATCTCGTTGAAAGTATTGATGGCGTGGATCAGGTAGCTGGAGCGTTGGTCTCAGGCGTACCTGATGGGCCTGCTAAAGATGCGGGAATGAAACAAAATGATGTCATAATGGTGTTTGATGGGCGTGAGGTTGAGGGCGTAAGAGATCTAGTACAGACCGTAGGCAAAACCGAAGTTGGTAAGGCCGTGGATGTTATCGTGGTACGGAATGGTAAGGAAGTAACTCTAAGTGTTACCCTAGGCTTACGTGATGATGAAAAACTTGCCTCGTCCGAAGATGTTCCCAAAAAAGAAACTGCACCCGAACCTCAGAAAACCTTCAAAGATCTAGGTATTACCTTGTCTAACCTGACAGACGAAATTCGTTCGGGTCTTGGATTAAAGGATGAGTTGGAGGGTGTGGTTGTAATGGATGTTATTGAAACATCTGAAGCATATGAAAAAGGATTGCGCTCTGGTGATTTGATAGTTGAGGCGGGGCAAAACAAAATTACTGCTATTTCTGAATTTGAAGAGCAGGTAACTGCGACAATAGAAGGCGGCCGTAAAACTATGTTGCTTTTGGTACGACGCAATAGTGATCCAAGGTTTCTAGCCCTCACAATTCAAAAATAAAGAATGATTTAGTTTTTAACATCCTGCGACATGTAATTTAATTCTATGTACCTGTGGCACCTTCTTGGCTTCGTAGTAATTCGTCTAACATAGAGGAAATATCCTCTATTTTTTTAGCAATTATGTGGCACACATCGCCATCTCGCTGAATTCGTCCGGTTATGCGAAGCATACGTCCTGAAATTATTGCGCGTCGGTAAGGTTCATAAAGTTTACGCCAAACAATAACGTTACAAATACCTGTCTCATCTTCAAGTGTTATAAAGATGACGCCATTAGCAGTTCCGGGCCTCTGCCTGACTAACACCAAACCAGCAACAACAACTTGTGCGCCATTGGGTGGTAAATCTAGCATGGAATTAGGCAATGCAGCTGGTGGCTGGGGCCATTTATTTGGAGACGAAAGATTCATAGAACAAAAATAGAACAAATATAGCAAAGCACAAGTAAATTTCTGAATATTTTAGCGTCAGAGTAAATTAGCTCCATGATATAAAAATTATGTAATTAAAAGCATTTATAATTATTTCTTATTATCTTTGGCTCCATCTAAATTTAGGGACCAGGTTTTCAGAATAAAAGAAAAAATTAGACTAGAAATTTTGAAATTAAATGATACCTGATAGATACGATTTCAAGTGGGATGAACTTATGGCAACAATTACCTATATCGAGCATAGTGGCGCAGAGCATGTCGTAGAGGTCGCTAACGGCCTGACTGTCATGGAGGGCGCCCGTGACAATAATATTCCAGGTATAGAAGCGGATTGTGGTGGGGCGTGTGCCTGTTCTACTTGTCACGTCTATGTTGATACAGCCTGGATGGATAAAGTACCCGCAATGGACGGGATGGAAGAAGATATGCTTGATTTTGCCTTTGAGCCAAAGCCTGGTCAGTCGCGTTTGACGTGCCAATTGCGAGTATCTGATGATTTGGATGGCTTGATTGTGCGGATGCCGGAACGCCAAATTTAATATTATTAAGATCTGTGTGTTCAAAGGCACAGTTAAAGTGCGCGCCACCCTATGTCGTTGCGGAAGAAGCCGTCAGGCCAATCAACTTCAGCTACCATTTTATAGGCCTGGTTACGAGCTTCTAGAAGCGTAGCAGCGCGGGCTGTAACATTTAAAACTCGACCACCATTGGCCAGAATCAAATCATCAGATTTGGTAGTACCAGCGTGAAAGCACATTGTTTTGGACGACATAGGTAAATTATGTAAATTTCTGACTATACTACCTTTATTATAGGCGCCCGGATAGCCTTTTGCGGCCATTACAACAGTCAAGGCATGGTCTTTAGCCCAGTTTACAGTGATATTAGAAAGGTGGCCTTCGGCACAAGCGAGCATCAGGTCAAGTGCCTGGGCGCCAAGTCGCATCATTAAGACCTGACATTCGGGGTCACCAAAGCGTACGTTATATTCAACTAGCCTGGGTTTTTCGTCTTTTATCATTAGTCCGGCGTAGAGTACGCCTCTATATGGTGTTCCGCGCCGTACTAATTCCGCAAGTGTGGGTTTAATTATGTTTGACATAGCCCTTTCTGCTACCTTTGCATTTAAAATTGGAGCTGGACTATAGGCGCCCATGCCACCAGTATTTTCTCCTGTGTCGCCATCGCCCACGCGTTTGTGATCTTGTGCAGTACCTATCTCTAAAACTTCATTGCCATCACATAAAACAAAATAGGAGGCTTCCTCACCTTCCATAAATTCTTCAATAACTACTTCGCAGCCAGAATTATCAAGTTTACTTTCAAAAACATCATTAAGAGCGTTTAATGCGTCTTGCAAAGTCATTGCGACTGTAACCCCTTTGCCTCCAGCTAACCCGTCCGCCTTTATGACGATAGGCGCGCCTACCAGTTGCACATAATCCTTGGCATTTTGTATTTCTGTGAAGTGCCGATAATTTGCTGTTGGAACGTTAGCTACATCACAAATCGACTTAGTGAAAAGCTTGGAGGCCTCAAGTTGCGCTGCCTTTTGGCTTGGACCAAAACACAATACGTTTGCAGTTTGAAGTATATCGGCCACGCCGGCAACAAGTGGCGCTTCAGGTCCAATAATAACAAAATCAATACAGTTTGCCCTGACAAATTTTAATACGGCGCTACCATCTAAAATGTTAAGAGCCACACATTGAGAAATTTTAGCTGTTCCGGGATTTCCTGGAGCAACAAACAGCTGGTCACATTTTGGATTTTGCGCTACGGCCCAAGCTAAAGAATGTTCGCGACCACCGCCGCCCAAGATTAGGATTTTCAAAGCTTATACTCCTCTTGGCCTTTGTTAACTGTCGTTCTAAGCTGCATTAAATATACTAACAAGGTATCACAATGTCTGATCTTATTGATGACCCGCGTGACGGCGAAAATGCGCATGAGTTTACTGTATCTGAGATTTCTGCTGCAGTTAAACGTTCACTTGAAGCTGAATTTGGCCGTATTCGGGTCAAGGGTGAAGTTGGGCGGGTCGTACTAGCCCGTTCTGGCCACATGTATTTTGATGTCAAGGATGATAGAAATTCATTGGCCTGTACAACTTGGAAGGGCCAGGTTCAAAAACTATCAGTATTACCAGAAGAGGGTCTAGAGGTTGTCGTAACAGGTAAAATGACAGCCTTTGGAGGACAGTCAAAATATAACCTCAATGTTGATGATGTTACAGTCGCAGGTGTTGGTGCCCTGATGGCTATGCTGGAAAAACGGAAAACTGTTTTGGAGGCAGAGGGTTTATTTGATCGGACTAGAAAATATCCTTTGCCTTTTTTACCTGAAGTTATTGGGGTAGTTACGTCCCCAACCGGTGCAGTAATTCGAGATATTTTGCACCGATTACGGGATCGTTTTCCTCGAAAGGTTTTGGTGTGGCCTGTGGCTGTTCAGGGAAGTAACTGTGCCTATGAAGTTGCTAGTGCTATAGAGGGATTTAATGCCTTAAAAAGAGAAGGAGTACTGCCAAGGCCTGACTTGATTATTGTGGCACGCGGTGGAGGCTCAATTGAAGATCTTTGGGGTTTTAACGAAGAAATCGTTGCGCGTGCAGCTTCGGCGTCGATCATACCATTAATATCGGCAATAGGGCATGAAACAGATACTACTCTAATTGATTTTGTATCTGATATGCGTGCACCGACGCCGACCGCTGCAGCTGAGTTGGCGGTTCCGGTGCGCCTCGAGCTACTTGCAGAAATAAATTCGATGAATGCACGGGCCGCGCAAGCTTTAGTCAATATCATGGCCCGCCATAGGCAACGATTAGTCGATGTTGCTCGGGCACTGCCGAGACCAGAAAATTTAATAACGCAACCCCAGCAGCGGCTGGATATTTGGGAGGGTAGATTACCACTGGCTTTGCGTAGCTTGATGCAACGTCAACAGCTAAGATTGCGAGAAGCTGCAGCACAAATTAGACCTAGTTCTGTGTCACAGCTGCTTAAAAATGAAAGCCGACAAATGCAAACGATGGGAAACCGCTTACAACCGGCCCTGGTTCGCCAGATTACCTCAGCCACCCAAACATTAAACATCGCAGTTGCCAGTCTGAGGGCTGCACCTCTGGTTGATCGTACAAAAAGATTACGAAAAGACCTCAATAACAGTAGCTTGGATTTAAGAAAAAACTTTGATCGCCTTATAATGGAACTTCGAAGTTTATTGGGTGCTGCAGATCGCCTACGTGAAACTCTTGGTTACCGTGAGACTTTGAAACGCGGATATGCGGTTGTACGATCAGATGCTTTGCTAATAACTGGAGTGGCTGACGCAAAACTTGCTAAGATCCTTGAAATTGAATTTATCGATGGTCACCTCCCAGTATCTCCAACCGCTATTTTGGTGGATAAAAAAGCTAAGAAATCAAAGCCACCAGAGCAAGGCCAGCTATTATGAGTACTTGGAGCATCTAAATGTCTTTTTTTAAAAAATTAAAAGCTAAGCTTTTTAAATCGTCGGCGAAGTTGGAAGCTGGCTTGGAGGCTATTGTTGATGAAAAGTCAGAACCTGAAGCTCAGGTAGTCCTAAATACTACAGAAACGAAAAGTGGGGATTTTAACAAGAATATAGATGTTGCAGACCAAGAAAATATTTCTAAATCTGATGGGGCAACGCCGCCTTTTAACGAAATAGTAGAGGTTAAAAACTTTATACCTAGCAGCCTCGAGGCGCCAGTAAGTGAAGAGCCTAATAAGCCGCTTGACGTTGACACAAAGTCCCTTAACCCCCTGCCTGAAAAAACTGGTATATTTGCGCGCACCCCACGTCGACTTTTGGATGACGATATGCTGGAGCAATTAGAGGAATTACTAATATCTTCAGATATGGGGGTAGATACCGCTGTACGGATTACCGCCAACTTAGCGGAAGGGCGTTTTGGAAAAAAGCTTTCAACGGCAGATATCAAAATGGCATTATCTCAAGAAATTGTCCGCGTAATGGAACCTGTTGCTCGGCCATTGCCTATCTATGAAAAGACCCCCCAAGTGATACTTGTGGTTGGTGTGAATGGCTCTGGTAAAACGACAACCATTGGAAAATTAGCGAGCCAGTTCAAAAAAGCTGGTAAGTCGGTTGTTATAGCTGCTGGGGACACGTTTCGTGCGGCCGCGGTTGAACAACTTAAAGTTTGGGGAGACCGGGCTGGAGTTCCAGTTTTGACGGCGCCTCAGGGCTCTGACCCGGCCAGCTTAGCGTTTGACGCCATGACGCAGGCCGAAAATGACGGTGTGGATTTACTGATGATTGATACGGCGGGTCGTCTACAAAACCGAACGGATTTGATGGAAGAGTTAGCTAAAATTGTGCGAGTAATAAAAAAGAAAGACCCGACTGCACCCCACAATACGCTTTTAGTTCTGGATGCAACGACCGGTCAAAATACACTGAACCAAGTTGAGGTATTTCAAAAACTGGCGGATGTGTCGGGCCTCATTATGACTAAATTAGATGGCACAGCGAAGGGTGGTGTGCTGGTATCATTAGCTGATAAGTTTGCCCTGCCAATCCACGCTATTGGTGTTGGTGAGCAGATTGACGATTTGGACGCATTTGACCCGCAAGACTTTGCCAACGCTCTGACGGGATCATAGCTTTTGAATATGCAAGACAGAATGGTATCTTTCAAGGGTCAAGGCCTTGTATGAGGGGTCCGACAAGTGGCTTTCTGGCAACTGTTTCATTTAGATCAATACTATTAACTACAAGGCTGAATAAGGTCCGTGAGGTAGTAATTTTATATGAGACCTCAATTATATTTGCCGTACTATTTGGCTGACTTTTCCAAAAGACTGGGTGGCACCAAATAGATTGATAATGATGGCTTTGATTGCAGTAGGCGCTGTGATAGTGAAATTTTCAAATTGAAAAAAGGACTATACACCATGTCTGATGATAAATTGCCTAAATGGGTTAAACCGTCGCTGGAGTTTGGTCCAATTGTGGCATTCTTTATTGCGTATATGAAAATGAAAGATAGCTTCTACAATATTGGGGGAAGCGACTATCAGGGTTTCATCGTTGTCACCTTATTTTTTATTCCGTTACTTTTGATTTCAACTGTTGTTTTATGGTGGCTCACTGGAAAAATATCACCAATGCAAATTATTACAGCGGTTTTAGTGACAGTTTTTGGCGGATTAACGGTTTGGTTTAATGATGATCGTTTCATTAAAATGAAACCTACTATTATTTACCTTTTATTCGGTGGAATTTTGGGTTTTGGACTTATAAAAGGACAATCTTATCTACGTTTAGTCATGCAAGAAATGCTACCGCTGCGAGACGAAGGCTGGATGTTGCTCACACGTCGATTTGCACTTTTTTTCTTTGGATTGGCGTTGTTAAATGAGGCAATATGGAGGTCTTTTTCAACTGAAGTGTGGGTGTATTTCAAGACCTTTGGTCTCACGGCAGCACTGTTTGCATTTCTTCTCATGCAGGGACGGTTACTAAGTAACTTTGCAAGCGACAAAAGAGAATAATATTAATGAAAACTTTTCAAGCTCAGTTTTAACTGAAAGTCTTTTGCAGTGGAAACACCCTTGGTGCTGAATTTTAAGCCC
Source organism: Planktomarina sp. (assembly GCA_017856985.1). Classification (GTDB taxonomy): domain Bacteria; phylum Pseudomonadota; class Alphaproteobacteria; order Rhodobacterales; family Rhodobacteraceae; genus Planktomarina; species Planktomarina karensis. The sequence goes on along the minus strand of JAFMEA010000003.1, from coordinate 71 downwards.
TGCGTTTCTCTGTTTATTTTTGTATAATTGATCCAGCCTTTGTCTCTTAAATCAAGGCTTATGGAGCATTA
>JAFMEA010000023.1 GCA_017856985.1 Planktomarina sp. | reverse complement strand
GCCGACGCACTTTATAGTTAGAATTTTACGTAAAAATAAAAATACAAATTTATATAATTTTTAAGATGTATGATCATAAGCGCGTTCGCCATGTGCAGAGACGTCTAACCCTATACTTTCATCTTCTTCACTCACTCTTAAAACTGTCAATAAAGCGGTAAATTTAACCAGTATAAGTGTCACGATCAGTGTAAATAATCCTACAATAGCTAAGCTGCCAATTTGAGGTATCCAGTCGGCTTTGCCAAAACTAGCTATCATGATAGTCCCAAAAATGCCTCCAATTCCATGTACGGCGAAAACGTCAAGGGTATCATCAATTTTTAAGATATTTCGTACATAGTTAACGGCCTCCTGACATAGGATACCCGCGATGGCGCCAATTACCAAAGCTTCAACTGGCCCAACGAACCCGGAGGCTGGAGTTATAGATGCCAGACCCGCTATTGTACCAGTGACCATACCAACTAATGACGATTTGCCGTATTTAAATTTTTCCCAAAGGGCCCATGATAGTGAGGCTGTTGCCGCTGAGATATGGGTAACTGCTATCGCCATTGCTGCATTCCCATCTGCCGCCAACTGTGACCCACCATTGAAACCAAACCAACCAACCCAAAGCATTGCCGCGCCGAGCATAACAAAGCCAGGATTATGTGGGGGAGTGTTTTTATTTTGACGTGGACCGAGCAGAAATGCTACAACTAATGCTGCTAATCCTGCTGTTTCATGGACCACCACTCCGCCAGCGAAGTCCTTTAAGCCAACGGCGCCAAATATTCCACCATCTGCCAGAAATCCGCCGCCCCAAACCCAATGAACTACCGGGGCGTAACAAAAAAGCATCCAAAGCCCGGAAAAAGTCATCACAAAGCCAAAACCTACTCTTTCCACATAAGCGCCCACAATGAGGGCAGGGGTTATGATTGCAAACGTCATTTGGAATGCAAAAAAGAGCACCTCCGGTAGAGTGGTGCCACTACGGATACTGGTGGCGTCGACCCCAACTAATAGTATATGGCTAAGGCCACCCCAGAGGCCCGTGTTTCCATCTCCAAAAGCAATTGAATAGCCTAACGTAAGCCATAAAACACTCATCAAACAAGCAATTCCAAAACATTGCATAAAGACGCTAAGAACATTTCTGGCTCGGACTAACCCGCCATAGAACAACGCGAGGCCTGGAATGGTCATAAATAATACTAACGCTGTGGCAACGATAATCCATGCTGTGTCGGCTGCGTTCATTTGAGACTCCAATTCTGTTGCACAAAGTTGAAGTGCTCTGACTTTAAAAAGAAAAGAAAAACTTGAACGGAGGGATTTAATTTAATGCTGAAACTTCAGTTATGTCTAAAATTTAGGCCACAAAAACGACTATAGCCCAATCAATAGGCGGCCCCAAGATGTTTAAATATAAGCTTTAAAGCGTGCTGTGTGGCAGCATTTCGAACCTCTTTGCGACCAAGTGCGCCAAATTCAATAGTTTCGCTGGCTGTCCCATTCGTCCAACAGATACCAAAACTAACCCTGCCTTCTGGTTTAAAGTCTGATCCGCCTGGGCCCGCTATGCCACTAACAGCTATAGAAATATCAGCGTTTGCGTCTTCTTTAGCGCCTAAAGCCATCTCTAAAGCTACAGGTTCTGAAACTGCACCATGTATTTGAAGGGATGTTTCAGAAACTTTTAACATTTGTATTTTCGCTTTATTGGAATATGCTATGAATCCTCTTTCAAAAACTTCGGAACTACCAGGTACGTCTGTTAAAGCTGAACATAACATTCCCCCCGTACAGCTTTCCGCACATGTAATTTTTAAATTAGAGGCCTTAGCTGCTGCAATGATGTCAACTGCAAGCCTCATTTTATTATTAAAATAGCTAGGCAAATAATCACAGCTGTTGCTAAACCGGCAATGACATCGTCAAGCATGACGCTAAGTGGAGTATTTTTTCTGTCTGCCCAGCCAATGAGGCTTGGTTTTTTAATGTCTAAGATACGAAATATTACAAAAGCTAAAAACCAATAAAACAATGGTACGCCATAGCTAATTTGCCAAATGGCGAGTGGTAATACGGAAATCCATTGGCCAACCACCTCATCTATTACTATTTCTGTGGGGTCGTGTCTTCCTGTGCGTGAGGCTTGAAGAGTTATCGTGATCCATCCAATGGCGAAGACTAGTAAAATGGCAAAGGCCAGTGCCAAGTATCCTGTATAACGTGCTATAATATACGCCATTATAAGCGCTACTAAACTACCCCACGTACCGGGCGCGGGCCGCAGGTAACCGACATAAAAAAAAGTTGATAGCAAATGGCTCATTTACTAATCAGAGCGGCGGTTGCCATCGAGGCAATACCTTCGCCCCTGCCGGCAAAGCCTAACTTTTCAGTTGTTGTTGCTTTTACGCTGATTTGATCAATATCTAATCCCATAATTTCAGCCATTTTAGAACGCATTTGATGAGCATAAGGACCGATTTTTGGCTGTTCGCAAATTAAAGTGCAATCTATGTTTTCTATCTTGAAACCCATTTCTGAAGTTAAACCTACTGCATGCTTTAGAAAGATTTTACTGTCCGCCCCCATCCATTGTGGATCTGAAGGTGGGAAATGTTGTCCAATATCTCCTTTCGCCAGCGCTCCATAAATTGCATCGGTGACAGAGTGCATACCGACATCGGCGTCTGAATGCCCAATAAGGCCTGAGGAACTTTCAATTGTCACGCCACACAGTGTTAAAGATGAGCCAGGTCCAAATTTATGTACATCAAATCCATTTCCCAAACGCAGTTTCATGTTACCCCTTAGAATTTTTTCCGCCCTAACAAAATCTTCAGGCTCTGTTATTTTTATGTTATCTTCATTACCAGGAATAATTGCAACGCGGTGACCCGCAGCTTGTGCAATCTGGGCATCATCGGTGGCTTGTAACTTTGCCTTTGAGTACGCAGAAGTTATCATGGGAAAAGAAAAGCATTGTGGAGTTTGCGCACGAAAAATTTCATTGCGGTCTAATATTCCAGTTAAGTAACCCGTACCGCGCCAAAGCGTGTCTTTAATGGGTAATGCTGGAATAACTGCTCCATTGATTAAAACTGCATCGATACAGTCCGCTAATAAATTTGAGTGCATGCAGGGCCGAGCTGCATCATGTATCAAAACGTAGTCTGGTTCACTTGTTTTTAAAAAGTTGAGGCCGCGTTCTACTGAAGCACAACGACTGGCGCCGCCAATTACCCCCTGAATATCACCTGAAAGTTGTTTCATAAAATCTTTGTCGTCTGGATGGTGCACTACAATTACCTGACTGATTTTTAAATTTTTTAAAAATGTCTCTATTGACCAAGCAATTACAGGCTTGCCCATTAAAGTTTGCCATTGCTTAGGAATTTTACCTCCGGCTCGAGTCCCTCGACCTGCTGCGACGATTATAACTGCTATTTTTGTTTTAGAATTCATTTGATATCATTAATCCTTTGATATTCCGCTTGCAATCCATGCTTATAGACTTTTCGGTGCCTATTTTTTGTGCAATTGCTTAAAAAAGGTTACTTTATCTTCAATAGTGATTGTTTGATTTAAGCTGGATTGTTAAATAAGTTCATGGAGAGCTGCGGGTGCCAATAATTCTAGGTAATCAAGAAATTAATCCACCTGTCTTCCTAGCGCCGCTGGCAGGCATTACCGATGTGCCGTTTCGAAATTTGGTGCAATCTTTTGGCGCGGGACTGGTTGTTTCGGAAATGGTTGCAAGTCAGGAAATGGTGCAAAAAAAACCAGGTGTGAAGGAAAGAGCAGAGCTGGGTTTTGGTATTAACAATACTTCTGTTCAAATCGCAGGATGTAACCCCCATTGGATGGCTGAGGCTGCCAAAATTATTGAATCTAATGGAGCCAAGATCATCGACATAAACATGGGTTGTCCTGCGAAGAAAATTACAAGTGGCCAATCAGGATCTGCGTTAATGAGGAAGCCCGATTTTGCATTAAAACTGATCGAGGCAGTTGTTAATGCAACAAATTTAGATGTCACTTTAAAGATGAGATTGGGTTGGGACGATAACCTTCTGAATGCTCCTGATATCGCAATTAGAGCTGAATCTGCCGGTATAAAAATGGTTACTGTTCACGGCAGAACCCGTTGTCAGTTTTATAAAGGTTCTGCAGATTGGGCTGCAGTTTCAAGAGTTAAGCGATCGGTTAATATTCCTGTTATCGTAAATGGAGATATTGTGGACGGTGATAGTGCCATTAAGGCGTTAAAACTATCTGGAGCTGATGGGGTCATGGTTGGGCGTGGAGCTCAAGGTGCGCCATGGCGGTTAGCAGAAATTTCTGCACTTATTTATGGTACCAAAAAGCCTTTAATCCCGACTGGGGATAGCTTAGCAAAATTAATTATTACTCATCATAAAGCCATTATTGATTTTTATGGCGAGCCATTGGGAATTAAAAATGCACGTAAACATCTAGGTTGGTATTTAGATGGATTAACGGTTCCTCCAAGTCTTCGGCAGGAGATACTTAGATCTTTTAATGTTATTGAGATTTATAATTTAATCTGGCGAGCTGTGGAATTTCCATCAGTCCGTTGTGCAGCATGAACTTATACGAAGAACTATGGAAACAATTACCTATACCGGGTTTTGTAGTTAATCCTTTAGACAATGTAATTGGGTTAAACGTTTTTGCGGAACAGTTTCTTGGTGTATCGCAAAAATTAGTTGTGGAACAAAAAATATGGACTTTTTTGCGTTGTGACAATTTGATTTCTCAGGGATTTGAACGTGCTCGGTCAAATAATCTAACCATACTTATTAATGATGTTTCTGCACATGGTCGGAATACATCCCCCTCTGTTTGCTCAGTATATATATCTCCTCTTTCCTCTGAGGAGCAAAATCTACTGTTACTTTTAATTCCAATCGAAGGTTTGGGTTATCAATCTAATAAAATGTTGCCAACTACATCGGCACAATCTGTGATTGGCATGGGAGAAATGTTAGCTCATGAAATTAAAAACCCCCTTGCGGGTATTATTGGTGCCGCACAGTTGTTATCGATATCATTGACGACCGAAGATCAAGAAATGACTGATCTCATTGTGCAGGAGTCAAAACGGATTGTGTCTCTTTTAGAGCAAGTTGAGCAATTCGGTGACGTCACGCCTCCCAAATTTGTGAACGTCAATATACATGACGTCTTAGACCAATCATTAAAGACCGCGGAGTTTGGATTTGCTGGAAATATTAAAATGGTTAAGGAATATGATCCTTCTTTGCCTAGTCTGTCGGGTGACAAAAATCAGTTAATACAAGTATTTTTAAACTTGCTCAAAAATTCTTGTGAAGCCATCGATAAAAATGGAGAAATAAGAATCCGTACTTTTTATAATCGGTCACTAGGGCCAATAAAACTGGGGCAAGATGGTCAAAGATTACCACTACACATTGAAATCATAGATAATGGTACTGGATTGCCAGACAGTATTGCTAAACATATTTTTGAACCTTTCATATCTTCAAAAAACAATAGTAAAGGCTTAGGTCTAGCTTTGGTTTCCAAAATACTTAATCAACATGCCGCTCATATTGTTGTGACTTCAAAACCAGGAGAAACAATGTTTCGAATATCTTTTCCGATAAGCTCTTAAAAAAGGATTATAAAAATGGATGGGACAGTTCTTATAGCAGATGATGATCGTACAATACGAACGGTTTTAACGCAGGCGATTACACGGGCAGGATGTAAAGTGCACGCGACATCATCTCTGTCCACTTTAATGCGCTGGATTGAAGACGGCAGGGGCGATTTAGTTATTTCTGATGTTGTTATGCCTGATGGTGATGGGTTGGAAATTCTTCCTAAGATACAGAAAATAAGACCAAATTTACCAGTAATTATAATTTCAGCAAAAAATAATATAGTTACCGCAGTTAGAGCTAATGAGGCAAAAGCGTTTGATTACTTGCCAAAACCTTTTGATTTACCCGAACTAATGCACCGTTCAGCTAAAGCTTTGGACCAAAGTAAATCTCAGCGTGTATCCTCCATTTCGGCGAACGAAAAAAATGCAGAAATACCAATGATTGGTAAATCAGATACCATGCAAAAATTATACAAATTAATAGCTCGAACAAAAGACTCAATAATACCTATCTTAATTATTGGAGAACCTGGAAGTGGGAGAACTCTGACAGCAAAAATCTTACATGACCTATCCGAAAGAAATAATAGGTCATTTGTCAAATTACAGTCTGAAATTTATGAAAACCATAGTAAAATAAGAGATACAATAGCGCGTGCAAGTGGAGGAACTTTGGTACTTGACGGAGTGACTGATTTGACGCCATCCGCACAACTGGTTGTCCTGCATGAGTTGGAGCAACTAGGCGCACAAAATACACGACTAATCTCTATTTCAGATACAAGTATTTTAAATCAGGTAAAAGAGGACAGGTTTAGAAGTGATCTGTTTCACCGTATTTCAGGTAATCAATTATACGTACCTGCTCTTCGAGATAGACCAGATGACATTCAGGCGTTGGCTGATCATTTTCTTAAAAAGTCTACAAATGCGTCCCAATATCACTTAGGTATAGAAGCGCAAGAAAAGCTAAACGCCTTTCATTGGCCTGGAAACGTACGGCAACTACAAAATATAATAGAGCAGCTAATCATAGAGGGGCCAGACTACCTATTAAATGGTTCAGTAGTTCAGGAAGTTTTAAATAAATATGCTCAAGATCCTAATCTACGCACGTCAGAATTTAATAATGAATTAAATGAGACAGTTGCCATACACGTTCATAAATATTTTAATCTGCATGACGGGCAGTTGCCACCAAAAGGTGTTTATCAGCATATTTTAAAACAGGTGGAGGTACCACTGATCGAGATCGCACTTGTGGCGACAGACGGCAACCAAGCTAAATGCGCAGCGGTATTAGGGATCAACAGAAATACTTTGCGTAAGAAAATTAAAGATCTTGATATTTTAGTGTCACATCATCGTAAGTTGATGTAAAAGAGCAACACGTGTTGCATCTTAGCTTAGCCGTTGAGTTCGGTGATGAGCTAAATTAAAACAAGGGGTCGCAGAAATGCGCCAGGGTTCAGTAAGTTTTATTTTAAACCAAGTGGTGGAGGCTTGTAAAAAACCAAGTCTGAATGCAGCACTCACAGTTGGGCTTGTATTCGGTGGGCCAATGCTGGTTTTTGCTACATTTTATGCTATGAAACCAATTGAAGGTGGCCATGCAGCCTTAAGGTTTATTTTAACTGCTGACCTAATTTATATTCTTTTTATAACAACGTTATTATGTAGGAGGCTTGTTCAGATTGCGTCTGCGCGTCGTGCACAATCAGCTGGATCTAAGCTACATTTTCGTCTCACAACTGCATTCGGTGTCATTGCGTTATTTCCCACTGTTTTAGTTGCAGTTTTTGCAATTCTTTCGGTAAATCAAGCACTTGAAGGATGGTTTTCTGATCGAGTTAGAGGGGCTGTAGGATCATCTCTCGATGCTGCACAAGCTTATCAAAAGCAAGTACACCAAGGTATAATGGAAGATATTACAATATTTGCAAAAAAATTAAATAATCTTACTACAAATAATTTTTTTATACGTAGTAATCTTGATCAAGATACTCAGCTTAGTCCGGAGTTAACAAGAATTGAAACCCAATTCGAACGTGGATTAAAAGAAATCTATATTATTGATAATCTGGGCAGGATAAGGTTGCGAGGTCCTTCTTCTTATCTTTTTGGATATGAGAAACCAACGGAAACCCAGTTATTGGAAGTGAGGGATTCTGGTATTGTACTTATTGAAGATTTAATTGGAAATGAAATGCGGGCGCTAATTCGGCTTAGCGATTTTTCTAACCACTATTTATACTTAACGAGAGAGGTAGATGGCACTTTACTGGCGTTGTTAGAAGAAACTACTGAAACAGCAATTTATTATAATCAACTTGAAGCTGAGCGTGGACGCTTGTTATTTGATTTTGGCCTTTTATATTTGGCATTTGCTCTAATTTTAATACTTACTGCGACCTGGCTGGGGCTATGGTTTGCTGAGCGACTTGCGAGCCCTGTAGGCCGCATGGCAGCTGCTGCTCAAAAAGTTGGAGCTGGTGACCTCGACGCACGAATTGAAAACATTAAGGGTGATGATGAAATTGCGATGTTAGCTCGTTATTTTAATCAAATGACCCATCAGTTAAAGGGACAACGCGATACCTTAATTAAAAATGCGGAACTGGCAGAGAGTGGCCGGAGGTTGTTTGATTCAGTTTTAACCTCGGTTACCTCGGGCGTTATAGGTTTAGATAACTCTAGACAAATTACATTTTTAAATAAAGCGGCACAACGTATTTTAAATTTGTCAGAAGGGGCTAACTCAGTTGATCTAGTCTCAGCGATACCAGAATTTAATAAAGTTGTAGATGATTTTTGCGCTGGAATATCTGTTGTGCTCCAGCACGAGATTCGACTTGTTCGTAAAGGCAAACTTGAAATTCTTCTTGTGCGAATAGCGTCACGTACCAATGAAACGGGTTCAGCAGAAGGCTATGTAATTGCTTTTGAGGAGGTTACCGATCTTGTAAGTGCTCAAAGAATGGCTGCTTGGGGTGATATTGCTCAGAGAATTGCTCACGAAATTAAAAACCCTTTGACACCCATAAAGCTCTCGGCTGAGCGTATTAAACGAAAGTTCTCGCCAATAGTGGGTTCAGATTCAGAACAATTAGATTCCATGGTTGATGTTATAGTGCGGCAAACAGACGAGTTAAGAAAAATTGTTGATGAATTCTCACAGTTTGCAAGGATGCCGGAGCCAGATCGGGAAACAGTCGTGCTAAATGAATTGGTTAAATCTACGGTCTTGCTTCAAGAAGCTGGGCAACCGGATGTAGCTTTTAAGTCAGAAATTTCATCTCAAAAAATATTAATAGATGCTGATCCTGCAATGATTGGACGATCTTTAACCAATTTATTTAAAAATGCTGGAGAAGCTATAAATGACTTAGATAATGATGCATCGATCAAGACTGGAGAAATCCGTATTTCTTTGTCCGCCTCTGATAAAACCGTTACTCTGGAAATATCTGACAATGGCAAAGGTCTGCCACAGGATCGTTCGCGTTTATTCGAACCCTATGTCACAAACCGGCCATCTGGAACAGGTTTGGGATTATCAATAGTTGCTAAAACAATTGAAGAACATGGCGGCATTTTCTCATTGATAGACGCGGAGCCTTTTATTTCAGGCGCTCACGGTGGAGCCAAGGCTATTATCAAATTGCCAAGGTTAAATTTGTTAACTTAAGTAATAACAAACTAGGAACAGTAGAATGAACGACATTTTGATAGTTGATGATGAACGTGACATTCGCGAGTTGGTATCTGATATTTTGATCGATGAAGGCTATACCACGCGGTTGGCTGGCAATTCGGACTCAGCAATGCGGCAAATGCGTGAGCAACGTCCCGCGGTTTTAATACTGGATATATGGCTAAAAGATAGCTTGATGGACGGAATAGATATTTTAAAGTTCGTTAAATCAAATTACCCAGAAGTCCCAGTCGTTATTATATCTGGGCATGGCAATATCGAAATTGCCGTGGCGGCAATTAAACAGGGTGCCTTTGATTTTATTGAAAAACCTTTTAACCTCGATCAACTAATTCTTGTCATAAGTAGGGCCGCTGAAGTATCAAATTTACGGTTAGAAAATTCTGTTTTAAGAAGCCAATATAGTCAGCCGCTAGAGCTCAACGGACAAAGTACTGTTTTTAAAACATTAAAGGGAAATCTGGACAAAGTAGCAAAGTCAAATGGTAGGGTTTTGATTACAGGTCAATCAGGTAGTGGCAAAGAAACGGCAGCAAGATATATCCATGGAAATTCTAATCGTGCTTCTGCACCCATGGTTATTATAAATTGTGGTGCTTTGAAAGCTGAGACATCGGATGCTGCTTTGTTTGGCACTGAAACTGTAAATAAAGGTATAGAAACTGGTTTTTTTGAGAAGGCTCAGGGGGGAGTTTTGTTTTTTGATGAAATAAGTGCTTTGCCTTTATCTACTCAAAGCAGAGTCCTTCGAACTTTGGTTGATCAATATTTTATTCGGGTGGATGGTTCGGAGCAATTGAAAATAGATGTACGAATTATTTCAACTACTGCCCGCGATCTAAAGCATGAAATACAGGCTGGGAACTTTAGGGAAGAGTTGTACCATCGTCTAAACGTTGTTTCTATTTCCGTACCAAGTTTAGAAGATAGACGGGAAGATATTCCTTTGCTTGCAGAATATTTTTTGGAGGAATTTAATGAAAAACTTAATTTACCAAAAAGGTCTCTGAGCAAAGAGTCTGCGGCGACTTTACAAAGCATGAATTGGCAAGGAAATATCCGGCAATTAAGAAATATTATAGAACGAATTTTAATTATGGGACCGGATCATGGATCGATTGAAGTTGATGAGTTACCAAAAAATGAGCTAAGAACTAATGCTAAAGATGATCATTTGATTTTATCAAATAGTGTATCTGCTATGTCGTTAAGAGAGGCTCGAGAATTGTTTGAACGTGAGTACTTACTGACTCAGATTGACAGATTCGGTGGTAATATTAGCCGAACAGCTAGGTTTGTAGGAATGGAGCGTTCAGCATTACACAGGAAGTTAAAGTCTTTGGAGATAGTTGGTATAAAAAAAGGTAATGGCTAATAAAGTGGGTTAATTACTCTCTTTTTCCATAATTGACCTCAGTTGGGTTGTCTGGCAGTAGTTGCCAATATTAGTTGGGTTTACTGAACTCAAAGGGGCAGTCCCATGAAAATTATAATTTGTGGTGCGGGACAGGTCGGGTGGCAGATAGCTCGGCATCTCGCTAATGAAAACAACGATATTACTATCGTAGACCGTGACGCTGATTTAGTCCGCCGGGCAACGGATACATTAGATGTACAGGGCATTGTTGGTTTTGCTAGCTACCCAGATATATTAGCCCGCGCAGGGGCGGTTGATGCCGACATGATTATTGCGGCAACTCACTCTGATGAGGTAAACATGGTTACATGCCAGGTTGCTCATTCTGTTTTTAATATACCTCGTAAAATTGCTCGGTTGCGTGCTCAAAGTTATCTAGATGCAATCTATTCAGATTTGTATCGTCGTGATCATGTGCCAATTGATGTAGTTATTAGCCCAGAGAGAGAAGTGGCAAACGCTGTCCTAAGGAGATTAGAAACACCGGCCGCGTTCGACACCGAATTTTTCTTAGGTGGTGAAATTCAGATGATTGGAATTACTCTTACCGATGGTTGCCCTGTTATAAATACACCGTTGCGACAACTTTCTGACTTATTTTCAACCCTTTCAGCTATTGTTGTCGCCATTCGTCGCGAAGGAACTATGTTTGTACCTGGGTCTGGAGATCAACTTTTTATTGGTGACTCTTGCTATATATTCGTTCAAAAAGTGGATGTTCAGCGTACACTAGAAGTATTTGGAAAAACTACAAATACGCAGGAACGAGTAGTGATTGTTGGCGGTGGAAATGTTGGTTTGTCTGTTGCCAAAGACTTAGAAACTAAGGGAAGCCATATTCGTGCCAAGGTGATTGAGAGAGATAGGTCGATAGCAGAGCATGCGGCTGAAGTCCTCGAAAAAACTATTGTTCTCAATGGAGATGGTTTGGATGGTGATATTTTAGCTGAATCTAATATTGAGCGTTCAGACGCAATTGTAGCAGTAACAGATGACGATAAAACAAATATATTGGTAGCTGTTAGGGCTAAGTCAATGGGATGTCCGTTAGCTATTTGTTTAGTAAACGATCCATCTATGGTGATGCTGTTGCAAGATATGGGAATTGATGCGTACATAAATCCAAGAGCGACAACAGTATCATCGATTTTACGGCACATCCGTCATGGACGTGTTCAGGGTGTCTATTCAATTGGAGACGCCGAGGGCGAGGTAATTGAGGCGCAAGTGCTATCCACATCCACTATCGCTGGACAGTATATTCGTGATATAGAGTTTCCTGAAGGGGTACGGATTGCCGCGGTGCGTAAAGAAAAAAATATTCTTAAACCGACTGGATCGGTTAGGATTGAAGACGGAGATCAAATAGTATTATTCGCTCTTTCGGATGATGTTCGAGAGGTTGAGCGCCTATTACAAGTTACAATTGATTTTTTCTAATTATGTGGTTGGAATTCAAAAGCCTGCCCCTAGTAATTTCGCTATTAGCTTTGCTTGTTATGACTATGCTAGTTCCAGCAATGTATGGGTTGTTATTTGGTGAAGTTTACCAAGGACGGACTTTCCTATATGCGGTGCTACTAGGCTCATTTTCTCTCACTTTTATTTGGTTAGCGGTTAAAAATAATCCAAAACCGTCGAAAAGACATACGGATTTGTGGTCACTTTTGGCATTCTTTATTGTTTTTCCGATAGTATTAGCAGTTCCGTTTCAAGAGTCTTTAGAAACTGGCAAAATTATTGATGCTTACTTGGATTTAGTTAGTGTGATCACTACCACTGGATTAAAAGTTTATCCAGATAGTTATCTGACAGTAACCCTAGTTGTCTGGAGGGTGTGCTTGGGATGGATTTGTGGTTTTCTAATGTGGGTTTTTGCGTGGTCAATTTTTGCTCCATTGAACCTCGGAGGCTTTGAACTTCTTGAAATAAAAAGTAACCAAAAAGCGGCATCAAAAAAAGGTTTTATTGATCGAGGTCGATTGCCTTCTGAAAAGTTTTGGAGTGAGGCGGTTCGGCTAGCGCCAATTTATATCGGCATCACTGTATTTTGTTCGATAGCACTTCTTATATCCACTAGGGAACCTGGTTTTGCGGTTCTTAGGGCTATGTCGACTGTGGCAACTTTTGGAATTTACCTGCCTGGTGAAGGAGCTAGAGGGTTCACCGGCGAGCTTATTTTAGTTATTGTTATGATGGTTGCATTATCAAGAGCCACATTTTCTGGCCAATTTTCTAAAAAGAAGTGTTTTGAATTACTTCTTGATCGAGAATTTCGTCTAGGTTTAGCCATCTTTTTCTGTTCAACAATAATAATTTTTTGTTTAACTTTAAAAACTGAATTTGAGTTTTCTCAGGTTTTAAAAGTGCTTTGGGGAGCTTGCTTCACAAGCATCTCGTTTTTAACAACTACGGGTTTAGTATCAGAATTTTTGCCTGCAGATTTTATTACTTTTATCAAAGCTAATTTGATTCTTTCAGCCCTTGCGATGTTCGGTGGGGGTGTTGCTACTACCGCCGGCGGCATAAAGCTTTTACGGATTTACATTTTGAGTATTCATTGTAAAACTGAAGTTCATCACTTGCTATCACCAGCGCGAGTAATAACTGGACAAAATGATCTTAAAGTAAAAAACTATAATAATGCTATGTTAGCTTGCGTATTTTTTATGGTTTTCATTCTCAGTTTTGCTCTAATAACACTTGGGTTATCATTGACTGGTAGTAGCGTAAATGAGGCTGCTACGCTTACGCTGGGCACTATAACCAATACTGGACCAATAATTGATCAATTTAAGGTTAGCTCAGTTCCTATAATTGAATTTGAATTCTTAGCTAAAATTATATTAGTGGTTTCGATGGCTTTAGGTCGTATTGAAGTCTTAGCGCTTTTAGCTCTGTTAAATCCCGATATTTACAGTTGAATAAAAGCAAAGTCGGTTTGTACTGGAATATTCGCGGCAATACCGCCATAGTCTGACAGAAAAGTATGCCGATGAGCGTAATTATAAACAAGAGGGCTAAACAATGGCTTCAGAAAAACAAAATTTACAAGATGCTTTCTTAAACCAATTAAGAAAAACAAAAACGCCGTTAACTATATTTCTAATAAATGGAGTTAAGTTACAGGGTGTTATTACCTGGTTTGATAACTTTTGTGTTTTACTACGCCGTGATGGACAATCGCAATTAGTTTATAAACATGCGATTTCAACGATTATGCCATCCCAGTCGATATCTCTGTATGATGGAGAAGAATAGTATTGGTGGGTTCCCAGCTTGCAGAAACTAAGACTATAGCATGGGTATTGCTTCCTCATAATAAAACTAAATCAAGTAACCGTTCACCAAATTATTCTATGGTAGAGGCAGTTTCTCTTGCCAATGCTTTGCCAAATTTAAACGTTATTGGAAATTTAATTGTTAATTTTCGTAGTGTGCACCCTGGAACATTTTTTGGGAAAGGCAAAATAACTGAACTTGAATCGGTTTTCAAAAATTCTCATGTAGAACTTGTTTTAATCGACGGCCACATCAGTCCAGTTCAGCAACGAAATTTAGAAAAAAAATGGGCTGTGAAAATCTTAGATCGTACTGGATTGATCCTAGAAATATTTTCTGACCGCGCGCGTACAAGAGAGGGCGTTTTGCAAGTTGAAATGGCCGCGCTAAGTTATCAGAAAACTCGGTTGGTAAGGGCTTGGACACATCTCGAACGGCAGCGCGGTGGCTTGGGTTTTGTGGGAGGGCCCGGCGAGACCCAGGTTGAGTCTGATCGACGCGCAATCGATACTCAATTAACGCGTCTGAAAAGGCAATTAGATAAGGTTGTTAAGACCCGTCAACTTCATCGAAATGCGCGAGCAAAGGTTCCTTATCCGATTGTTGCCTTAGTGGGTTACACAAACGCCGGTAAGTCAACTTTGTTTAACTTCATTGCTGGTGCAGACGTTTTAGTTGCCGATATGTTGTTTGCAACATTAGACCCAACTATGCGTGCTGTTCAATTGTCGTGTGGTATGGATGTGATTGTATCGGACACAGTTGGATTTATTACAAATTTACCAACTGAGTTGGTAGCATCTTTTAAGGCTACCTTGGAAGAGGTTACCGCAGCAGACTTGGTGGTTCACGTACGTGATATTTCACATCCTGAAACTACTGAGCAAGCCAAAGATGTAGAAGTAGTGCTCGAGACGCTGGGGTTGAAAACTGGTATTCCAAGAATAGAAATTTGGAATAAAACTGATTTACTTGAACCTACCACTTTTGAAAGTTTTAGTAATGCTTGTGATCGCTTGAGTAACGTCTACATGATTTCGTCAACCAGTGGTGAGGGGGTTCAAACTTTTTTGGCTGCACTGTCGAGTTATTTATCGGGTGACAAAACTTCTGCTATACTTACAGTGAGTTTCTCAGAAGGTAAAAAAAGAAGCTGGCTTTTTGATCAAGGGGTCGTTGATAAAGAACAACAGACCAACACAGGTTTTGAAATTTGGGTGAATTGGACCGCAAGACAAAAAAAACTTTTTACTGATTTATAAATTTCCCAATAGGTAGAAGTCTTGTAATGCCAGTGGCTCCAGCTCGAGCTAAACTCGCATCTAAAGACATGGGAATATACTCACCACGTCTCCATAGCTTTCCTAAATTGTCGTAAAAGCGTGAAAGAGGGTGCCCGCTCTGGCCTGTTGAAATTATAAACACAGAGCTATCGGGATCTGAAAAATCATAAACCCCCCTATAGGCGGCTGAGTGAACATTTCGATAAGGATTAGCTCCAAACCCCCTAGTTTTGCCGCGTTGTAGAGTGTTATCCCCACCTGAAGTTGATTGCCTTATATTTACAAACCACTTTAGTAGTGGAAACTTTCCTAATTCTTGGTGGTCGTGAGTAGCCTGGTGCGCTTCACCCCAGCGAAGAGCTAATATGTCTTTTGTATAAACATTACCCAACCAAAGCAAAGCATCATCTAGGGCCAGTTTAGCCATTTCTGAACACGTTTCTACTTGGTTAGATTGTATGATATCGCACCACTTTCCAGCGCCATTAATGTTTCGAAAAACACGTTCAATGAACAAAGGTTGCACATGAGTAAATTCAGAATGTAATGGTCCAAGTTCATCCCGAATTAATCGCGTTTGTAAGGCGCGGATCCATGATGCATAAATCAATGGCTCTGGAATATGCTCATTCATATCACCGTTCCAATTTGCTAATAACTCTAATGCCAGTTTTTTATTTGTTTTGGAACTTTCTGAATTATTTGTGCCAGCTTTGAACCAAAGCTCCGCTCCAATTAGAGGTAGCAAAGTTCTCGCTGTTGGAGAAATATTATCAAGTTGGATTTCAATGAAGCTATCACGTGTATGTGTGGAACGGTTTTGCATTAAGCCTCTCCAGCGCTGGACCCTTTCAGTATCCCCCCATTCATAACTTATGTGCTCTGGAAATGGTTTATTGATAATTTTATTGTTTGTATTACCCAATACCCCTCCTGTTGGATTTAAAAAGATAGGATTAAATGATTGGTCATACACACCCTGCCATTTATTAAACTCAAGCCAGCCTCGAGTTGGCATTCTGCCCCTGGACTGATGTTTTGAATGGCGTTTTGGCAAAGAACCAATGGTTCTCATGGCTATTTCTTTTTTGTCAGCAAGAATTAAATTTTGACCTGGTGCGATATAAATTTTAGACGCTTCTAATGCCTGTTTGACAGATCTGGAGCGCATAATATTGATCATAGCTTCAATCGACGTGTCTTTTGGAGATAGTAATGTTGAAGCGACTGAAACAACATGTCCATTTGGCGTGATTGTTTCCAGGTTCAAATTACTATCAGAAAGAATAGGTCCGTTATCTGTCCATAGAAGGTCCACAGTTACGGTCGGTTGATCCTTAATTTTTATTATACTTTGTTTCTTAATAAATGTTTTAAAGCTATTAGCCGATTGGTATTGATTTGAAGTTTCTGGATTGAGTTTCTCAATATATAAATCTGTATCGTCTATGCTAGCGCTAGTTAACCCCCACCCAAGACTTTCGGAGCGCCCAAGAAGTATTGTTGGTATTCCTGGTATTGTGGCTCCTACCACTGCTCCAGAAGCAAGATCTAGGCGAGCTAAATACCATTGTGATGGAGCTGTTAGAGCCGTGTGAGGATCGTTAGCTAATAAAGTACCATTTACAGCGCTTCTGCCTGGCGCAGCAGCCCAGGCATTTGATGCTCCTGATAAATTTATACTTTTAAGAGGTGATAGCGATAGGGGTGATTTAAGTAGATTTTGTTCCTCCTTAGAAGTGATAGAAAATGATGAGGCAAAACTGGCTAGCTCTACAACACCAGTTCCTGGAACATCAGGTAGAATATCTTTAACGCGTTGGTCACCAAGAACTAATGAGACGCGAGCACGTAAAATTTCACTTTGAAGATGATTTGACTGTTGGAGACCTATTAACTTCAAGATAGCCAAGCTATCTGCAGGGCTCCAAGCTGCAATGGAATTTGAAAATAAGAAAAACTCTGGTGCACCCCGACCCAAAGAATTATCATTTATTTCAGACAGTCGAGCGTTAACTCCAGCAGCATAAGACTCTAAAAATTCCTGGATTTCGGGAGTCAGGGTCAATACAGAATTTCGAGCTGCTTCATAAATACCCAACCTTCGTATTAATATATCAGATTTTAATTTATCTTGGCCAAAAATTTCAGATAGCCTTCCCTGGGCCGTTCTTCTGAGCATCGTCATTTGCCACAATCGGTCCTGTGCATGCACGTATCCTAGACCAAACATAGTTGTGGTATCTGTTTTACCAAAAATATGTGGTATATTAGCGGTATCGCGTACTATTTCTATTTCAGATGTTAAACCTTCGAGCGTTGCCGTTTTGTTGTATTCGGGCAGGGAGCTCCTTAGGAAGAAAAACAGAGTTAAAAAAAGTACAACGCTGCTAAGGCCTATGGCGGCTGTAATCCATAAAAGCCAAGCCAATATTTGCTTCATGGTGTCCTCTTAGTCACTTTGGTCAGAGTGGCCTTTGACCATAATTATTAAAATATTCACTTTAAGGAATAATTCGTGAGTATTTTGTACCATCTAAGGTTGCTCCAAAACGCATGCCGGCCTGTGCAAAAATAATTGCCACGACATCACTCGTTGCACTGGTCGTTTCTGTTCCCAGATAATCACTTTGATCCTTATAGACATACTCAACGTTAGCTCCAGCAACCCACCCATTGGCGGTTCGAAATTCTCGCAGGGCACTTTCTGTCATAAAAAACAAAACATAAGAATATTGTTGGAAACCTATTTGTAGTCCAGCGCTAGCACTGGTGGACGAATAATAATCAACGTTAACGTCCTCTATTTGTAGAGCTCCCCGACCGTAGCCTGTACCCAATCCGATACCAGCCTCTGTAATTAGTGGCATTACTAGCATTCCAGCTGCTTTTTTTGAAAGGTTTTGCGCGCCAGGATGCAATTGATACATGGTGCTCAGCGCAGCGTCTATCCTGGCATCTATTTCTGCTGCATTATTGTTGCCAATACCGTTACTACAGGCGGCAATCCCACCGAGAGCTATTAGCCCTAGAGCAAACTGTCGTCGATTATTTGAGATCATGGTTTTTCCATCCATAAATTGTCAGCACCCATTTTTTATCCTAAAGACCTGATAGTGTCGATACTGGAGCAGCCTTTACCACTACCTACTTAATAACTCAGCCGCAACTGGTGCAAAATAAGTTAAGATGCCATCACAACCAGCTCGCTTAAATGCCAATAAGCTTTCTAACATTGCTTTTTTTTCATCTACATGTTCGTGATTGTTAACGCTTTGGATCATAGCGTATTCGCCAGATACTTGGTAGGCAAAGGTTGGAACTCTAAATTGTTTTTTTGCTCGGTAGCAAATGTCTAAATATGGCATGCCTGGTTTCACCATAATCATATCCGCCCCCTCCGCTATGTCTCTCGCTATCATCCGCATCGCTTCATCGCCATTGGCGTAGTCTAATTGGTATGTATTTTTGTCACCGTCCAATGCGCTTGTTGCTCCAACTGCGTCACGAAATGGAGCATAAAAGTTGGAAGCAAATTTTGCTGAGTAGCTTAAAATACAAACGTTGTGTGAGCCATTCTGTTCTAGCATGGTGCGAAGCGCACCTATTCGACCATCCATCATGTCCGAAGGCCCTAATATATCAGCTCCAGCGGATGCTTGTGCAGCACCCATTTTAACTAAGGCTTCTACAGTTTCGTCATTTAATATTTGGCCGTCCCTTACGATTCCGTCATGACCTTTAACATTGTAGGGATCTAAAGCTATATCGGTCATGACTAAAATTTCTGGGACTGCGTCTTTGATCGCTCTGATAGCTTTGTTTGTTAAGTTATTGGAATTCCACGCTTCCTTACAATCTTCTGTCTTAAGGGTTGGTTCCGTATATGGAAAGATACAAATTGCTGGAATTCCTAAGCTCTTAGCTTTTGCAGCAAGGTTAGGCAGTCTGTCTATTGTATGACGTGATATACCTGGCATTGATGGAATTGGAAACGCGGTATCTTCGCCATCCATAACAAACAGGGGCCAAATGAAGTCAGAGGGTGATAGGGTGGTTTCGCGGATGAGCTCCCGTAAAGCTACTTTAGAACGAAGCCTACGGGGCCTGTAACTTGGAAAACGCGCCTGATTTTCAAAACTAGACATTACATACCTTTTTGGAAAAAACTGTTTGGGTTTTCATTGTTGTGGGTTCGGTGTAGCAGGTCACAAATGCGAATTCCAACTTCAAACGAACACTGATAATGATTTTTTCTATTTTCTTCTGGAATACATTTGATAGTGGTTGGTTCTGGAGCCTCCTTATACTTCAATGCCTATTCCATTGGCATCATATTCTAGGAATTCATGTCGAAATCATAAAGACTGCTGAGAGAAAGATAATAGAGCCCTATATTATGGTACAGTTGAAACGAAAAGCCCTAGTATTAGATCAGCCAAAATCATTTTTGGTTGCTTTTACAGCGTGTCTTTTAACCATGTTCTTGATACTCGGCTTTTGGTTTCAACTTAAAGCCTTTCAAGGATTTAGTTTATTGTTTTGTTTACAAGTTTTGGTGTTTTTTGTCAGCTATAAAACATCAAAAAAAATATTAACTTTTGATTATAGCTTCTTAGAAATAATTGTATTAGTCAAAAATTTGCACCAAAAAATTAAGTTACTATTAATTTCAGCTATTTTGGGCGCGGCTATATTAAGTTTTGGACAATTAATTTAAAATTTATGAACAACTTTTCAAAAATAGTTTGGTTATTATATTATGGTCGCTAATCATGTTCTTTTGGGTGGAGTGCCTGAGGGCTTTGATGCCATGGCTATTGAGAAAGAGGCGGGAAAAGGTGGGGTGATTTATATCGCCCGTGATGCCAATAGGATGCAAGCATTACGATCAGCATTTGCTTTTTTTGCGCCTAAGGTGCCTGTTTATACTTTTCCTGCTTGGGATTGCCTTCCATATGACCGCGCTTCGCCCAGTGCTGATATCAGCGCTCAACGGGTGTCAAGTTTGACAACGTTTATGGCTCTAATGCCTGAAAGTTTTGTTGTTCTTACTACCATTGGTGCTGCCTGCCAGCGAGTACCTAGTAGGGAAATATTAAAAGATTCTATATTTAAGGCGTCTTTGCAATCAAGAGTTGATGAAAAAAACTTGCGTGATTTCTTAACCCGTATGGGTTTTGTCCAAACATCGACAGTTGTAGAGCCTGGAGATTATGCAATTAGGGGTGGCATTATAGATATTTTCCCTCCTGGCCATACCGAACCAATCCGTCTTGATTTTTTCGGAGATACTCTCGATGGCATTCGCACGTTTGACCCTTCATCGCAGCGCACAACCGGTTCGTTAACAGAAATAGCATTATCACCTGTTTCGGAGTTGATATTAGATGAAGCGTCGATCAAGAAATTTCGTCAAAGTTATAGATTAGAATTTGGAGCTGCTGGAAGTCATGATCCAATATATGAGGCAGTCTCAACTGGAAGAAAACAACAAGGCGTAGAACATTGGTTACCTTTTTTTTACGATGATTTGGAAACTTTATTTGACTATTTTCCTGATACTTCTGTTGTTTTAGATGATCAATTCGATGCGGCACGGTTGTCTAGGTGGGATATGATTGCCGATCAATATGATGCACGAAAGGTGGCGCTTGAGCAGAAGGTTAATTTAGATTCAATATATAAACCCACGCCGCCAGAAATGTTATATATCAACGATAATTATTGGCAAAAAGTCATAAAAAACCGGCGAGTGGTTTCATTGTCTGTCCTTCCGCAGCCAATAGGACTTAACACACTTGATGCGGGTGCGCGAATTGGACGAAACTTTGCGCCAGAAAGACAGAGAGAAGACATTAGCCTTTTTAAAGAACTTTCAAATTATATAAATAAAAAAATTAAAGTAAAACAAGTAATCATAACATCTTATTCAAGTGGTTCTCGAGAGCGTCTAAAAGGTCTCTTAAAAGATGAAGGTCATTTAAATATAAGTGATATTGATGATATTACTGATTTGACTGGGGATGGACTACACCTCGCTGTTTCATCCTTGGAACATGGTTTTGAAAAAAATGATCTGTTGGTAATATCAGAGCAGGATATCCTGGGTGATAGGCTTGTTCGACCCAACAAAAAAAATAAACGGGCAGATAATTTTCTTACGGAAACTCAAAGTTTAAGTACTGGCGACCTAGTGGTTCACGTTGACCATGGTGTTGGACGATTTCAAGGGCTTGAAATTATCAGCGCTGCCGGTGCTGATCACGAATGTTTGAGATTAGAGTATGCGGAAAGTTCAAAATTATTTTTACCAGTGGAAAATATAGAGTTATTATCGCGGTATGGACATGAGGATGGCTTTCTTGATCGTTTGGGTGGTGGTGCTTGGCAGGCCAAAAAGGGAAGATTAAAAGAACGTATTCGAGAAATGGCTGAAAAGCTAATTCGCGTAGCTGCTGAAAGAGCTTTACGTAAAGCACCCATATTTGAACCTCCTATTGGCATGTGGGATGCGTTTTGTGCACGTTTTCCTTATCAGGAAACAGATGACCAACTTACCGCCATTGCGGATGTTTTAGACGATCTAGGTGCAGGCTTGCCAATGGACCGCTTAATTTGTGGGGATGTAGGTTTTGGTAAAACTGAAGTTGCCATGAGAGCTGCTTTCGTCGCGGCCCTTTCCGGTGTGCAGGTGGCCGTTATAGCACCAACTACATTACTAGCCCGCCAACACGTTAAAAGTTTTGTTGAGAGATTTAGAGGGTTTCCCATTGAGATTAGACAGTTGTCTAAATTTGTTACCAGTAAGGAGGCAAACACAACCCGAGAAGCACTTTTGCGGGGTACTGTTGATATCGTTATTGGAACACATGCTGTTTTGTCTGATCAGGTACGTTTTAAAAATCTGGGGTTATTGGTTGTTGATGAGGAACAGCGGTTTGGAGTTGGACATAAAGAGCGTCTAAAGGAAATGCGGTCTGATATTCATGTTCTAACACTAACGGCCACACCAATACCTCGAACGCTTCAGTTATCACTAACTGGTGTTCGTGATCTTTCAATCATTGGAACACCACCAATAGACCGATTGGCTATCCGGACCTATGTGAGTGAGTTTGATACTATTACATTACGGGAAGCTTTATTACGAGAGCACTACAGAGGAGGTCAAAGCTTTTTTGTAGTCCCGCGAATAAAGGATATACCTGAGATAGAGACATTTTTAAAAGATCACGTACCAGAAATTAGCTTTGTTGTTGCCCATGGGCAGATGGCTGCTGGAGCGCTTGACGATAAAATGAATGCTTTTTACGATGGAAAATATGATGTTTTGCTTGCCACAACCATTGTTGAGTCTGGACTAGACATTCCAACAGCTAATACGATGATAATCCACCGAGCTGATATGTTTGGTTTGTCTCAACTCTATCAAATCCGGGGCAGGGTGGGGCGTTCAAAAACCCGTGCTTTTGCTTTTTTAACTACAAAGCCCCGCAGTAAATTGACGCCTGTAGCTGAAAAACGTCTCCGTGTTTTGGGATCGTTAGACTCACTAGGGGCGGGTTTTACACTCGCCAGTCAGGATTTAGATATTCGGGGTGCTGGAAACTTATTAGGAGAAGAGCAATCCGGACAGATAAGGGATGTCGGTTATGAATTGTATCAACAAATGCTGGAAGATGCGATTGGTAGAATAAGGTCTGGAGAAACGGAAGCTAGCTTTGAAAATGATCAGTGGGCGCCCCAGATCAACTTGGGTGTTTCTGTGCTAATTCCCGAAACTTATGTTCCTGATTTAGATGTTCGTCTTGGTTTGTATCGCAGGCTTTCTAGTTTTGCCACTAAAGTTGAATTAGAAGGTTTTGCGGCAGAGTTGATAGATCGTTTTGGAGCTTTACCGAAAGAAATTAATACTCTTTTGTTGATCGTTCGAATAAAAGCAATGTGCCGTAAGGCAGGGATTGCTAAACTAGATGGTGGGCCTAAAGGGGCAACCATCCAATTTCATAATGATAAATTCAAATCTCCAGGTGGTTTAGTGGCTTTTTTAGAGGATCAGCGAGGGTTAGCTAAAATACGAGATAACAAATTGGTGGTTCGCCGGGATTGGACACTTACAGCGGATAAAATTAAAGGCGCGTTTACCATCGCAAAAGATCTAGCTTCACTCGTGGCTCAAGAATTGAAACGTAATAACTAACTTTCTGAATCCTCTTGTAATTCACTTATAATGCGGTCCCAAAGCTCTGATTTTTGGGAACCTGAAACAACATTTTGGTTTGCAATAATAAAGGTTGGCACTGCCGTAACCCCCATCTTTCGACTATGTGCACTCCTCTCTTTTATTAGCTCTATATCAGAATCTCCATTCAACAAGCGAGCAACTATATCGCGGTCCATCCCAACCTTACAGGCAATATCACAAAGTGCGTCGTGATCTCCAATATCGATTGCGTTGCAGAAATATGAATTAAAAAGTTCATCAATCATTTTTTGTTGTTTGTGCTCCAAGCCTGCCCAATGAATTAAACGGTGTGCATTAATTGTATTTGGAGTACGTTTAATGCCGGAAAAGTTGATGGTTAGATCTAATTCAAGGGCTTTTTCTTCTATGGTTGAGTAAAACTCAACAGCTTGCATTTTACTGCCAAATTTATGTTCGAGGTAGTCACGCCGGTCCATACCAATACTAGGCATATTGGGGTTCAACTGAAATGGATGCCATTCAATTTGGAAGGGATGACTTTTGTTTGCTTTCAAAGCCTGGTCGAGTTGAGTTTTTCCAATAAAGCACCAAGGACAGATAGGATCTGAGATAACGTCAAGCTTAATCATAATTATAACATCCAAAATTTAGCCAGGGCAGGCCTCGTTAGTTATCTCTGTGCTCTATTTGCTAAATGCTAGATATTTAAAAATTTGTCTATAGTGGGCCAGTTGCAAGCAATCCAACACCGGTTTAAGTAATCTGAATGGGTAAAAGCAATCAAACATCAATTGTTCAAATAGCTAGAGAAAATGGTGAGACAGACAATGCCCTTCCATTAGATCTTGGTTTACGAGTTCGTGAATTACGTAAGGCGCGCAGTTGGACCTTAGAGCAGGCGGCAAAGCATGCAGGACTGGCAAGGAGTACTCTATCCAAGATAGAAAATGGTCAAATGTCACCCACATATGATGCGTTAAAAAAATTAGCAGTAGGATTGGAAATCTCGATACCTCAGCTGTTCACTCAACCAGTTAAGGATCAAATTAACGGTAGATTGTCTGTCACAAAATCAGGTGAGGGCCAAAATCATGTAACTGTTACTTATGAACATGAGCTGCTGGCAAATACCCTATCTAAGAAACAAATGCTTCCGTATCGTGCCGTCGTTCGCGCAAGATCAATGGACGAGTTTGATGGGTGGGTCAGACACGATGGCGAAGAATTTTTATATATTTTGACTGGTATGATTAGCCTAATTACTGAGTTTTACGAACCAATTGAAATGCGGAGGGGCGATAGCGCTTATTATGACGCGTCGATGGGTCACAATTTAGTGAGTGTAAGTCAGGATGACGCAACTATTTTATGGGTGACCTCTTTAACCTAAATAATATTTTAATTAAAAACGTGATATCATAGTTGAAACCTTAACTAAATTGATACTTCTGAAGCTTTTAAATGTTGATGTTTGAATTGAAAAATTCTTCTCGAGGTCAGTTTTTAGAATTCAGATAAGCTTTAAAGAATATCTGTTAAGCGTGCTAAGGGTGCGACGGATCTATCACAATCGTTGTCGGGTTTATTAATCGGGCTCATGCCACCAAACGTCTGGCAGGAAACCAATCCAGTCACCATACATTGGAAGGCGATCTGAAAATTTAATTTCCTTAACGTGCGCAAGCCTGCTCACAGTATTGGTGTGTATCGGTATGACATAGCGACCAGCAGTTAAAATTCTGTCTAATGCCTGAGCAGCAGCCAGAAACTGATTATGACTTTTTGAGCTAACGAGCCTTGCGATCATATCTTCAGCAGCTGGGGAGTTCATTCCCATCCAATTACGGGTCCCAGGTTTATTAATTCCTTCTGAACCCCAGTATAACATTTGCTCATTACCAGGGCTTAAGGACAAACCTCGGCGATAATAAGCCATGTCAAAATCATAAATTTGGGTACGTTCCTTATATTGAGCTGAGTCTAAAATCTCAGTGGTTAACTTAATGCCTAACCGTTCTAGAGCTTGCTGATAAACTGCCATCATAGACTGGCTCTCTGTATCGCCTTGTTTAATTAGTGTAACAATCTGAAATGGCTTTCCTGCTTGGTTTTTTCGCAAGCCATCGATTACGGTCCAACCAGCTTTATTTAATAGGTCGTCTGCAATTTTTATATTTTTTCTATTTCGAACTGTACCGTCCGAAACAGGCAGAGTGTAACCGTCCATAGTACCTGGCAATAGGCTTGCAGCGTGTGGTTGTAAAAAATCCCTTACCATACCTTCTGCAGGTCCAGTCTTTTTTGACAGAACAGAGTTAGAAAAATAAGATTGTATCCGATTTTGTCTGCCTCCTGTATTACTTTGGTTTATAAACTCAAAATTAAAAGCAGTGATCAATGCTTCGCGAACTCTCCAATCCGCAAATTTTGGAAGCCGAGTATTCATCACAAAGCCTGTTATTCCGCTTGGCCTTTGATGTGGAATTATAGATTTAACGACACTTCCGTCTTTTACTGATTTGAAATCGTAAGAATTTTCCCATCGTTCTGCATTTAATTCACGAAAAGATGAGGACTCACCGGCTTTAAAAGCTTCAAATTGGACAGACCCGTCAGCGTAAAAGTCTAGGCGTATTTCATCAAAGTTATTAGTCCCCCGCCTGAATGGAATTTGAGCGCCCCAATAGCTGGGATTTCTTGTTAACTTAACAAAATTACCAGGATCAAAATCTGTAATAACATAAGGGGCTGTTGAAATTGGTATTTCGTTTAGACCGGAATCAACAAAGTCTTTTCCATCCCATTGAGCTTTTTTAAGTATTGGACGAAGGCCTACCAAGAGTACAAGCTCTCTATCGTTTGAATTAAAGGTAAATTTTACTTTGTTGGCAGCTGTTTTTTTGATGGTTTCAATTTTTTTCCATAATCCATGATAACGTGGGTGACCTATGGTGCCTAATGTTTCATACGACCAGATTATGTCTTCGACAGTTACAGGCGTTCCGTCTGAAAACTTCGATTTTGGGTTTAATGTAAATTCAACCCAGTTTCGGGTTTCATCAGTCTCAATTGATTCGGCCAAAAGACCGTACAAAGAGAATGGTTCGTCATAGGAGCGCCCCATTAGGCTTTCATAAGCAAGAAATCTCAGCTGCCATGGAACGTTACCTTTTCTAACGTGAGGGTTGAGGGAAGTGAAGGTTCCGCCCTCAGCGGAAATGATGGACCCACCCGTTGGAGCATTAGGATTAGCATATGGCAAAGACACAAAATCGTGTGGTAGGGCGGGCTCTCCATACATAGCTATGCCATGTTTTGGTTCTGCAACAACAACTTCGGTGTTTAGAAAGAAGCTCATAATCAAGATTATTAATAGTGATTTTGTTTGTCCCATTTCATAAGCCATATAATACTTTATCCCTAAGATAGTTTTGATATTAATCGGAGGTTACAGCCAAGAAATCAGTTTTTCAAATTTTTAGCTTGGAGTAGTCACTTAGATTGATTATAGAGTAAACACTGCTCGATAGGTTTCTGCCTGTATAGAAACCTGCCTCAATAACTTGACGCCAGCCTTGTGCTGGCGTTTTTTTTTAGTTTAACAATAGAAATCCCGCGATGGTTAGCATTGTTATACCAATTAATATATCTAATATCCGCCAAGCTAAAATAGAACTCATAAAGGGCGATAAGATACGAGCCCCATAACCGAGTGAAAAGAAAAATAACAAGGAACCCACACTCGCACCAGTTGCAAAAGCATACTTATGTGCCATGTCAACATACTGGACTGATACAGCGCCAATGAGGCCTAGTGTATCCAAATAAACGTGTGGGTTTAGAAAAGTAAAACCTGCGAGTGCCACCAAAGATTTATTCAACGAAGAACTTTCATTGCCAATTTCCATGGCATAACTGCCCTGATATGCATTTATAAAGCGCATTATCCCATAACCAGAAAGGAAAGTAGCGCCTGCTAATGCCATAATTTTGGATATTCCAGGTATAATGTTTGAAATAGTGCTGAAACCAATTACACCTATCCATATCAGTAACGCGTCTGAAATAGCTGCAAAAATGCAAATTACAAAAATATGATTACGTAATAAGCCCTGCCGCAGAATAAAAACATTTTGTGCGCCTACGGCCAAAATCAACGTAATAAGTGTAACAAACCCTGTAATAAAAGGTGTAAGCAATATAAAAGTTATTCTTTTTCAGCTGGATAAACTAATCCAGCTGAAATTACTAATTTTGCAGCCTCCTCAACAGACATCGCCAATTCATTAATGTCTTTAGAGGGTAAAAAAAGCATGAATCCAGAGGTTGGATTAGGGGTCGTCGGAACAAAGACAGACACTAAATGGTCGTCTTTGGGAGAATACTTTTCAATTTCCCCGCGGGCGCTGGTCGCAATAAAACCAATCGCCCAGATTCCTTTGCGTGGGTATTCAATTAGGCAAGCTTTATCAAAGCTACTATTCTTTTGATTAAATACAGTTTCAGCTATTTGTTTTACGCTACCATACACAGTTCTTACTACAGGCATCCGTTCGACTAAACTCTCCCCGTAGCGAAGTAATGAACGGCCAACGAAGCCCTTACCCAACCAGCCAACAAAAATGGTAAATGCCAAGAAAACTACTAGTCCCACGCCGCGTATATCAATTTGGTCATTCAGCTGGATATTATATAGCGTTTGAACGTAGCGGTGTGGCTGGTAGGTGTCGGGCACAATAGACCAAACGCGAGAATCTATCCATCCTACAACGGACCACATTAGCCAAGCAGTCAGAGTAATTGGCGCTATAATGATCAGACCCGTCAGAAAGTTTGACCGTAGTGAAGATGCCCAACTTTGGCGCTTTTTTATATTTCCATGAGGTTTACTCATAAAATACCCCTAAAAGATCAATTACTATGATGTAGCTAGAGCTTTGCAATGTTACAAGAATTAAGAAGGTTTAAAGTAAACTTAGTTACGAATAAAAAAATGTTTTAGAAATTTCTGAGGCAAGTCGGGCGTTGTTTTTTACTAAAGCAATATTGGTGGTCAAAGATTTACCCTCCGTGAGCTCAAAAATTCTATTTAAAAGAAAAGGTGTTACGGCTTTGGCATTGATCATGAGTTTTTTTGCCTCTATCAGCGCTTCTTCGATCAAAGGTTCAATAACGTCGGCAGATATTTGATCAGCCAATGGTACTGGGTTAGCTACTAATTGGCCCCCATCTAAACCAAGGGCTTTGTGAACTAACATACTAGCCACAATTTCATCAACACTATTAACCCGTAATGGGGCAGGGACAGTACTTGTCGAGGACCAAAAAGCAGGCATAGAATTTTGTCCATAAACTAGGACAGGAACACCATTAGTCTCTAAAACCTCCATTGTTTTTGGGATATCTAAAATGGCTTTTGGCCCTGCTGCAACCACTGTCACGTCGGTTAGGGCTAACTCGCGCAAGTCAGCTGAGATATCAAAGTTTAGCTCTGATCCTCGGTGGACACCACCAATGCCACCTGTAGCAAAAACTTGAATTCCAACAGATTTTGCTACAATCATAGTTGCAGCAACCGTCGTAGCGCCAGTCTTCCCGTTAGCGATAGTGAATGCAATATCAGCCCGCGAAACCTTAACCACGTCCCTGGTTTGGGCTAATTTTTTGAGTTCAACATCTTCAAGTCCGATATGTATTGACCCATCCAAAATAGCAATTGTTGCTGGAATAGCCCCATTTTGTCTTACGATTTCCTCCACCTCCCGTGCTACCTGAATATTTTTTGGGTAGGGCATTCCATGAGTAATGATTGTACTTTCCAGAGCAACAATTGGTTTACTGTAGCTACCCATTTTATTTCGGGCTTGATTGACCTCAGAATTATAAACGATTTTCATTACTTATTTCCCGATTTCCCTGAAACGTAATTGGATGCGGCATTTGCGGCTGATTGCAAAGAAATCTCACGTGCTGTTCCACTAAGTTCTGCTGCAATATGCGCTGCCATAAATGTATCACCAGCGCCAGTCAGTTTAGTTGCTAGTGCGTACGGTGGCATCGCTGTCACAAATCCGTTTTGGTCAGCTAGCGCTGCGGCCTTTGGGCCATCTGTTACAACTGCTCTGTGTGCGCCACGATCAACCAAGCCACGGGATGCAGCCTCTGCGCTTAAAAACTCTTTTTGGCATAAAAGTTCAGCCTCCTTCACGTTAGTGTAAAAAGTAGCACCCTTGTGTGTGAGTAACGGTATTAGACGTTCTGCTTTTCCGGGTGAAGCTGGAGCGACACGTAAATCTGAAGATGCAAATAAAACTGATGAGGAAATCTCAGTAATTAATTCAGTTGTAAGATTTCCATCAAGTGCAATTACCCCTGAGAAAGGATTTGTAGACGTTCCAAGTTGGCCATTACTTAGCGGCTCTAAAATCTTATTGCCAGCCGCCTCGAGTGAATGCGCATCCGCGATGGCGGCAATTACTCCATTACTTCCTTCGATTGCCATATATTGGTCGGTGGGCAAGTCGTGAGAGCGATACAGGTAACTAATGTCAAGATCAAAATCTTTTGCTAATTTTATAAGATCTTTTCCAGCTCGATCTTGTCCGATGACGGAAAGTAGCGCTGGCCGCAGGCCAAAGTTCCTTAAAGTCATTGCTATGTTCATAGCCACGCCACCAGGTAATCTTGTAATATGGCCAGGGACGTCTGAACCCACCTGCATTGCAATACTGGAGCGTCCAATGACGTCCCAGAGCATGGAGCCAATACATAATATTTTTGGATTCTTTTCCATGTATTCCTGTTACTATCTCAAAGTTTAATAAACAAAGTATTTTAACGTCTCTGTTTGAAAGATTGGTCTTGCCTTTGCTAAAAGGCCGTATTAGTTGATCATTACTTCGCAGGTGGGGTATGGGCAGTTGAGGGAGAAATTCTCAAATGTCCGCCGGTTGAGATAAAACTCTACATCCCCGCTGAGGCTTAAACCGGAAAGGACATGACATGGCCGCAGACTTTACAATGCGTCAGTTACTAGAGGCTGGCGTTCACTTTGGACACCAAACACAGCGCTGGAACCCTCGTATGGGTCAATTTATTTATGGGGAGCGGAATGGCATCCACATAATGGATTTGACTCAGACTGTTCCGATGCTGGATGCGGCACTAAAGGCAATTCAGGATACGGTAGCTAAAGGTGGACGTATTTTGTTTGTGGGGACTAAGCGCCAAGCGCAGAACCCGGTAGCTGAGGCTGCGGAGAAGTGCGCACAATATTACATGAACCACCGCTGGTTAGGCGGAACTCTTACAAATTGGCAGACCGTTTCCAAATCTATTGCTCGTTTAAAGCAAATAGATGAAAAAATGGAGGTAGGGTTTGAGGGCCTTACAAAAAAAGAGCGTTTGGGTATGGAGCGTGACCAATCAAAGCTACAAGCGTCTCTAGGTGGCATCCGAGAAATGGGTGGGGTTCCTGATCTGTTGTTTGTAATTGACGTTAACAAAGAAGACCTGGCTATAGCAGAGGCAAAGAAACTGGGTATTCCAGTTGTTGCAATTGTTGATACAAACTGCCCGCCTGACGGAATTGATTATGTTATTCCTGGTAATGATGATGCAGCGCGTGCGATTGCTTTATATTGTGATTTAGCTGCTCGAGCCGCTCTTGAAGGAATGTCCACCCAGCTTGGTGAGGCAGGCGTCGATATGGGTGCGTTAGAAGACGCACCAGTCGAAGAAGCAGTTGTTGCTGAGGAAGCAGTTATTGCTGAAGAAGCAGTTGTTGCTGAGGAAGCAGTTGTTGCACCTAAGAAGGCTGCTGCACCTAAGAAGGCTGCTGCACCTAAGAAGGCTGCTGCACCTAAGAAGGCTGCTGCACCTAAGAAAGCAACCAAA
>JAFMEA010000078.1 GCA_017856985.1 Planktomarina sp. | reverse complement strand
GCTTATAGTCTAAGTACAGTTCCCGCCGCCTCCACCAAAAATAGACCTCAACCCAAATGGGTTGAGGTTTTTTTTCGCTGGAACATAGCGATGGATGTCTTTAGGGTAGACAGTATCAATGGGTTCAGATTGACCCTCACCCATTGACTCTGGATTAATGCGTTAGGTTAGGGATTTGAGACGCTAAGAATAAGCTGGTTGATCTCTGCCTGCACAGAGACTGCATTACCAATCTTAAAGTTGTATGTCTGTAACCAGTACCCTTTTAACAATATAAAAGGGACGGGTACTGGGGTGGTACTGTGCTTTGGTACATAGTCATAAAATCCAGAACGGACTTTAAGGGTACGATTTTCCATATCGATTCCTGTATCAATTATCAAGTTGAACTACATTAATTGGGTGATCAGGAGGTTGATAACAGTTACAGGAACTGCCCCGCTATTTCCCAGAGGGTGTTATATTCACGGGCCTCCCGATCATAACATCGGATTTCGGGTACAAAAAAACCATCATACTTCTGGAATGCGGCCTTTCCCGCCTGTAAGAGTTATCAAGCTCCACTAGTAAGGCTAGACCCTTAAGGCCCAGTGTCAATCTATTGGAGGAATGTGACAACGCGAAAGCGACGCGACGGCGGCCTTTTTTAATGACGATAGCGCTCCAATGCTCTCTGGTAAACCCTCCAATTCGCCTCAGCCATGAATAGTATTTATATCTTATAAGTGGCCATATTTTCCTTCGCAAAGTATCCTGTGGAAAATAATTTATTACTAGACCCATGGAAAATAGTTCGTCAATCGTCTAATCAGAATAATGGCAGTTATAGCCATAACTGATAGGCTATTTAGAGGAGCATTGTGGTGAAACCAAGCAGTACCCTAGAAGTGTTTGTCAATATCAAGGCTCGGTTATCGAGGTTCCTAGTTAGTATGGTTCCACCCAGAGACGTCGAAGATATAATCCAAGAAACCTATGTGCGCATGTGCAAAGTCGAGAATAAGACTTTAATAAAAGATTCAGAATCTTTTATGTTTCGTACAGCTAGAAATCTGGCTCTTGATTATTTAAAGCGAGCTGAGACTCGTCTTACCAGCGGTGTCGATGATGTCGATGAAATACTGTTGGAAGAATACGACCCCACTTTCGGTCAAATTGCCTCGGATGAGGAATTTGGCCTTTTTTGTGCCGCTATACGTGAGTTACCAAAGCAATCACAGCGCGCCTTCATCTTGAAGAAAGTCTATGGGTATAGTTTAAAAGAAATTATGCTGGAGATGGATCTTGGTCAGCCAACGGTAGAGTCACATATTGTAAGTGCGACGAAAAAATGTGTGCAGTATATGCGAAATCATAATGTGGAACTCAGTGGCAAAAAAGTAGGGTCAATGCGTCATCAAACTGTATTATCGGACGCGCAGCTAGGAGCAAAGAAATGAGTAGGGTGGTCTCAATTAATAGTGAAGAAGTGCGGTTAGACGCTGCGACCTGGTGGATTTTAAAACTTGATAGTAACGTCCTGACTGATCAAGAGCGGTCTGATCTGGCTAACTGGTTGGATGAAGATGTCAAAAATATTGAGGTTTTATTAGAGGTTGCTACCGTCTGGGATAAGACAAATGTACTTGCATATCTTTCCGACTTTTTCCCGCATTCAACAAAAGATATTTCTAAGCCGAAACCGCAGATTGATTTTTGGAGCTTTAAACCGGCACTGTATGCATGTGTGACTGTTTTGCTGATCAGTGCTCCGGTATTTTTCAATTTAATTGATTCAAGTGTTAAGTCGCGACAAACGGCTAATTATGAAACTGAACTTGGCGAGAAAAAAGTCATTTTATTACCGGATGGTAGTGAGGTGGTGATGAACACCAATAGCAAGCTTTCACTTGATTATTCCTCATCTGCTCGATTATTAAGGCTAACGCAAGGGGAGATTTATGTGCGAGTGGCCAAAGAGGATCGACCTTTATCTGTTATGGCAATTGATCGAATTGTCCAAGCAAAGGGCACTGAGTTTGTAGTTGAAATAACTAATGATCAGAAAGTTGATGTGATGGTAACTGAAGGTCGGGTTGTTGTTGGTATCCAACCGCTCAAAAACCAGTATCCGAAGAAAAGTAGTATTCAAGATAACTTAACTCCACCACCCGTATTGGTTCAACTGGCTGACAACAGTAATAGTTTAAGTGCCGGCGAACAACTGACGTTAAGAGATTCAGATGCCAAAAAGCAAATGGTTGAGTCTGATGATATTGAGGTTAGATTGTCATGGAGAAAGGGGGGTTTAATTTTCAGGTCTATTCCACTCGAGAAGGCCCTCAGGGAGGTAGAGCGGTATACGTCTGTAGAGTTTGAAGTGTTAGATGAGAAATTAAAATCTAGGGTATTAACAGGACGCTTCAGAACTGGTGATGTTACAGCACTGCTTGATGTGTTAGAGACTAACTTTGGTATTCAGGCAGAATTTGATGGCGAAGACCGCATTCTGCTCAGTAGCATACAATAGATGCAGTGCACTTCATGGAAATGTCTCAATGATTCGTCTTTAGGGAGAGCGCGAGATAATTTCATTGTTTTTGGTTTTCGATCATTTTTGCTTCCGATGCTGGTGCTAGTTTTTAGCTCAACACTATCGGCAAGTGAGAAAGTCAATGAAAGTGTTATTGACTTTGACCTTCCTCAACAAGCTTTATCTTCGGCGCTCATTGAGTTTGCTGAACAAGCTGATTTGACTTTGATTTTTCCTGACCAGTTGGTTAGGGGGAAAAGATCCAAAGCGGTATCCGGCTTTTCCACGCCACGCAAAGCTATTAATGAGATGCTTGTGGGGACGGGACTAGAACCGGACTTCAGCAGGCATAACTTTCATACTATAAAGATTTTGCGTGAGGGAGAAGGAATGAAAAGTAAAAATAAAATAGGGTTATTTGGTGCATTTGCAGCAGCTTTTGCTGGTAGTGCCATGGTCCACGGGCAAGAAAAAAGTGGTGCCTCGATTGATGAAATTTTAGTTACGGGTTCGAATATTCAAAGATCTGGTTTTGAGGCAATATCACCAGTTCAGGTAATGAATAGAGACGAGATGTTAGCGGAGGGTGCAAAAACAATCACTGATTTCGCCATTAATCTTCCGGTTAATGTTGGTTCGGAGTTTCAAACAGAATCTGGGTCACTGATCGGTACGGCCCAATTTAATTTGCGCGGCCTCGGTTTGGGGTCGACATTAACGTTGATCAATGGTCGTCGAGGTGGCATATCCGCAGTTGCTGATGGCGGGGGCAACCAATTCTTTGACATAAACCAGTTGCCTATGTCGATGATTGAGCGCGTTGATTTCCTCACCGATGGTGCCTCAGCCGTTTACGGCTCTCAAGCAGTTGCGGGTGTTGCCAACATCGTGACGCGCACCAACTTTGAAGGTTTTGAGCTTACTCTTGACACCCAAAGTTCGGGCGGCCCTGGCATCGACCAGCATCAAATTGGATTTGCATTTGGTTCGTCAGGTGATAGCGCCACCAAGGTCAATGTCTATGGTGGATACACTACTCGCAATAGAGCGGACCGCTCAGACTTTGACTTTATTAACGAACGTGTTCTGGGTAACGGTGACCCAACAGCCTCAAAAACTCTGTCGGCCTTCGGTAGCCCGGGAACCTATCGTGCGGTTAACGAGTTGGGAACTGCTGGCACAGGATCTAACTACCCCGATCCAGACTGTGAGGCGGCGGGCGGCATCCTCAAAGCTCCGTTCTGTCGGTTTAGCTTTGCAGATCAGGTTTCTGTGATCCCTGAAG
This sequence comes from Planktomarina sp., assembly GCA_017856985.1. Lineage (GTDB taxonomy): Bacteria > Pseudomonadota > Alphaproteobacteria > Rhodobacterales > Rhodobacteraceae > Planktomarina > Planktomarina karensis. Next base: position 3,792 of record JAFMEA010000078.1, on the reverse strand, counting down.
AGTCTAGGATACAGCTTTTCTCAGAGGCCACTCATGAGTTTAATAATAATGTGACGGCTTTTGTAGAGACTAGCTACTCGTCAAATAAGATTTCTCGAACACTCGGCCCCTACCTGTTTAAGCACGGTACGCTCGCGGCTGGACGTATGTTTATCCCTGGTGACCATCCATTCAATTTCTTTGTTAATGATAGCGAGGGAGGCATCGAATATATTGGCCCAAGCAACTGGGACAACTCGATTCATCAGGGGGCAGACCTCGAGTTGCGTGGACGTCCGTTTGGTGACGAATATAACGGTGGTAGAGGACCAGCTGACCTTGAAATCGATTTATCCTATATACGTATGCTAGGTGGGATAACCGCTGATCTTTCTGACCAATGGAGTGTTGAAGCTTCCTATATGTTCGCTCGATCAGACCGCGATCAAACTCGGCCCTTCAACTACATCGCCAGTGTTGTCAATAGTAGATTACTCGATGGTAGCTGGAATCCATTTGGTACTCGTTTGGCAAATCCTACTCTAGTATCGCCGAAGGATGGGGTGAGTGTTGCTGCGAATTCTGACGACGTCTCTGATAGCCTCCATACGTTAAATGTCAACGCATCATCGGCTGATCAAGAAGTACTTGAAGTGAAATTTGTAGGCGAAGTGGGTGCCTTGCCCGGTCGAAGCATTGGCGTTGCTGCGGGAATGCAACATCGTTCTGAGTCCTTTAGCTATTCGCCAGATCCTCTGGATGTTTCAGGCTTGGGTAACGGAAAAGATGCACCAATTGCCGGTGGTCAAGATGTAGACGCGGTGTTTGTCGAGGCCATGTTGCCCGTCAGTGATTCGATTGAAGTGCAGGCGGCTGTGCGTTATGAGGACTATGGAACCGTAGATACCACCGACCCAAAACTCGCTGTTCGTTGGCAAGCTACCGAAAATTTTGGTATACGCGGTAGCTGGGGAACGTCGTTCCAAGCACCGTCAGTTCGGCAGATGAGCGTTTCAAGTCAGTCTTCAATTATTGACGACCCTGCGTCACTCAACCCAGTAACTGGTGAGCTAGAGTGTGTTAATCGCGATGTCACTAATATTGCTATTGTCACCACTCAGGGGGGTGATTCCCTTAAGCCTCAGAGCGCTGATTCATTGACATTTGGATTTGTGATGGACTGGAAAGGAGCCGATATTAGCCTCGATTATTGGAGTTTTGATTACGATGATCTGATTACCTCTGATGAGGGTGCTCAGGCTATCTTACAAAATGACTGTAATGACGGAACTGCTGATGATCCAAGAGTCCGTCGTCGCGCCGATGGTACCGTGGCTGAAATTACATCGGAGTTTATCAACACGGGCTCCGTTAAAACTGATGGTATGGATTTATCTGTAGCTTATACGATCGATTCATCTAGTTACTTCGATGCGATCAACTTCAATTTAGGCGCAACATACGTCAATAAATTTGAGGTCAAAACCGACAGTGATTCAGCAAAATTTGATGGTGCAGGCTCTCGAAACTTTACCAATCAGTTCCGTTCGATGCCCAAGTTGAGAGGCAACCTCGGTGTGACCTTTGAAAAAGGTGTGCATACATTGAGTACCCAACTCCGATATATCGATGGCTATGAAAATGATCAATCGGATACCCAGATTGATAGTCTTGTAACCTTAGATGGGCAGTACTCAATGCGGCTTTTCGAGGACCGAACTCAGTTTTCAATGGGTGTTAAAAACCTGCTCGACGAAGAGCCACCGACATTGGGCGAGAACGTCCGTCCAGGCTATGACAATGTCATCCATAATGTTCTGGGCAGAACCCTCTATATGTCTCTGACTCAGTCGTTTTAAAAACGGTTGTAGAGTTTAGTTGAGAGTTTACTCAAGAGGCAATTCAATGCTGCTGCGCTATGGATGGCGCAGCAGATCCCTCTATTTATCTATCTGTACATTTAGTTTCCACTGAACTCATCGTGTAGTGTTAATTCTTTTAAATTCGCCATTGGAAAAGTAATGAGCATCGAAAAATCCGCCATACCTTATCGTCTGTCTCTAGATTATCAGACAATAGGCCAGATATTGGGCCCGCTGATCTTTTTATTGTTGATGAGTGTTGGCGGCGCTCAATCATTTATGCCAGAAACTGCTTGGCGCACTGCAGCCGTAGGTCTATGGATGGCAATTTGGTGGGCAACAGAGGCTGTTCCTGTGCCAGTAACAGCATTCCTTCCTCTGGTTACTTTTGATGTTTTGGGCATTGCTTCGATCAAGGAAACAGCATCACAATATGCTCATCCTATAATCTATCTGTTCCTCGGTGCCTTTATTCTTGCGCTAGCTGTGGAGCGGTGGAATTTACATAAACGAATTGCGTTATTAATTTTGATGCGCACCGGCACTAATGGACGACGCCTTGTTGGAGGGTTCATGCTGGTATCTGCCTTTCTATCCATGTGGGTGAGTAATACCTCTACGACAATGATGTTGCTGCCTATAGCTCTCTCGGTAGCCGGGGTGGTGCTAGACAACGTGGATGATCTAAGTGACAGGCAAAAGTCTGATTTTCGAACAGCTTTGCTACTAGGGTTAGCATTTGCAGCTAGCATCGGAGGCTTGGCGACTCTAATCGGGACTCCAACTAATGCCCTATTTGTCGCTGTAATGAGAGAAACCTATGGGATAGAAATTAGTTTCCTTGCTTGGATGTTTGTGGGTATTCCGCTCAGTGCTGTGTTGCTCCCATTAGCATGGTATGCTTTAACGCATTGGATTTATGTTGTTAAGATTCCTGCAAGTCAGTCAGCTCAGTCCCATTTGAGCCAGCTCCATAAGGAAATAGGGACAATGACTGCGGCTGAAAAACGAGTTGCTGTTACATTTCTGTTAGTTATTGTTGGTTGGATATTACGAGAGCCCGTCTCATCATTATTCGATATTGAAGGATTATCCGATACCGCTATTGCCATGACTGGGGCGCTAATACTTTTTGTACTACCCAGTGGTGACGAAGGCCAATCGCGACTAATGATTTGGTCGAATGTAGATCGTCTTCCGTGGGGTGTTTTGATTCTTTTTGGAGGGGGGCTGAGCCTGGCATCGGCTATATCGAGTACCGGACTTGCCAGCTGGTTGGGGCATAGCCTGTCCCCTCTATCAGATTACGGTGTTTTAGTATTAGTTGTAGTAGCGACTATGTTAGTTATCTTTTTAACAGAACTTACGAGTAATGTGGCAACGACAGCAACGTTTTTACCGGTCATAGGAGCAATGGCAGTTCAGGCTGGTATCGACCCATTAGTGCTTTGTGTGCCTATCACTTTAGCTGCAAGCTGTGCCTTTATGCTCCCTGTTGCTACGCCGCCTAACGCCATTGTATTTTCCTCAAATTTTATAACGATTCCTCAGATGATTCGTGCGGGCTTCTTGTTGAATCTTATAAGTGTGTTATTAATCAGTATGATTGCCACAGTGTGGGCACCAATCTTTTTTTGACGATGTAAATGGCAGTCTGAAAATAAAATATTAAAACTTTTATTATGGCAGTATTGATGAAAAAAAATCTTGTTAGGATAATGCTAGTAATTGTATCTATAGCTCATAGTGGTTCTGCATTGGCTAACGGCCAAGTGGAGCAGCTAGGCAATACAAGCCCAAATAGAATTTTATTCGTCGGTAATAGCTATTTTTATTACAACGACAGTCTCCACAATCATGTTCGTAGAATGGTCGCAGAAAAATTCCCTGAAAGATCGAAATTAGCCGTCTATAAATCTGCAACCATTGGCGGTTCAAAATTATCACATCA
>JAFMEA010000077.1 GCA_017856985.1 Planktomarina sp. | reverse complement strand
GAAATCCGTTGTACCTGCAAAGGTACCCAGGGTTCGAATCCCTGTCTCTCTGCCATACATCATATATAAAATATTGATTATAAACAAATAATTTTTAATTGGTATTTTCGAGCCCACATCTGAGTCCACATTCAGAATTTGTAGCTCTTGGTTCTTAAGGCAACATAATGCCACCATTATATGGATGTTTTTGGATGCCGCACTAAGTACTTGGATGATGTTAGAAAAGGACCAGCGATGGACGACAAAGTACGGCTAAGCCGACGGCAATTGTTAATACTTGTATCAAGTTCCATAGTTGCTACTCCGTTGGCGGGCCTAGCCGACGACACCACCCCTGATATTCACGTAGTTAAAGACCCACAGTGTGGTTGCTGCAATGCATGGATCAAAATCTTAGAAACCGAAGGATTTGGTGTTACTACAGAAGATAGTTCCAGTAGCCTTTTGACTGAATTTAAGATTGAGAGTGGTATCCCCAAAGATATGATGTCCTGTCATACCGCTAAAGTTGATGGGTATTTCATTGAAGGACATGTTCCCGCCAGCGACATAAAACGTCTCATAGCAGACCGACCTGATGCATTAGGATTAGCCGTGCCAGCAATGCCGTATGGCTCGCCCGGGATGGGACCTGAAGATGAGCGTGAAGCCTACGATGTATTTATAGTCAGGACTGATGGAGCCACAGAGGTATTTCAACATTATCCTAAAGCAGGCATACGAGTATAAGACTGCCCTACTCACCGTCTAATTCCTCATACCACCTTCGAACGTTTTGAGCATCCAGAAAGCACGATCCACTTGAGCCTGAACTGTTGGGACTATGGTGCCAAGAGATTTTAAATAGACGGGTTCACAAGAATATAGGAAAAGTTGAGCGCAGTGGCGAAGCTAACCCATACCCAGTAAGGCATAAACAAATAGCTTGATGCTCTATCAATCTTAAAGCTCACCACAATGTATGACACAATAGTTAGCCAAAGTATTACGATAATCCCTAACGCACCTTGAAGATCAAAGGCCCCAAAGAAAACTGGTGTCCAAAGAGTATTTAGGCACATTTGCAAAGCCCATAACCCAAGCGCAATATTCTTTAGATTACTACTCTTAAGAGAGCTAATCCGATAACCACTTGTTGCTATAAGTAAGTATAGAATTGTCCAAACTGGCCCAAATAACCATGCTGGAGGAGCAATAGTAGGTACTATCCATTTATTAGCGTTCAAATCACCAACGAACCAAATAGCTCCACCAGCTGCAACAAGCGTAGATGCGTAGAACAAGACCCAGACTATAATACGACTTTTCATATGTTGGTCCCCGCTGCGGATAGGCAGGTTTTAAAGCTTTGAAAACTATAACTCAAGATTATTAAGAAATGTCCTTCCATGAAAATAAATGCCAACACAGAGTAATGCGTTAAACCCCTGACATAATTTCGTAAGCTGGTAGGTAACATCCCAGGCTCTATCTCCATCGCAGATCTTAAATGATAGTATTGGCCTTGTGAACTATTGTTATTTAAGGGAATGGCTAGATACTGTGGCGCTAAGTTACCTAAAATGATGAAACCAGGAGAGACGCTATGGTAGAGCCTGAAACATTCACGTTCCTTGCGGATCTGGCAATCAATAACAGTAAAGTTTGGATGGATAAGCATAAATCTGAGCGTGATGAGGTCATGCGTAACTTTACTGGGATTGCGACGACGTTACACAATTATGCACACCGTTTCGATTACTTAGTGGCTGATGCCCGAAGTAAACCAAAGCAAAGCTTCACGAAATTTTTCCAAGAACCGCGTGATCGCATTGGACGCGCTTTATACCGCGTTGGCGTGGATGTTTTTGCTCATGCTGGTCATTCTGAAGAATCTTTCGGCTATTACCTACATATTGAGCCAGGCAACTGTCATGCAGGTGCTGCACTTTTCCAACCATCCAAAGAGGCGCACATGCGTTCAATCACTCGGCTTGTCGATGATACGCAGGGTCTGAAAGCCGTATTGGATGACCCTGAGTTTAAGAAGACTTTTCCAGAAGGCTTAGTAACACGGAAAACCTTAGGTAATCTGCCTGTAGGTTTTGAAAGTGACAGTGTTGTTGAACCCTATTTAAGAATGGTTGGTCTGGGTTGCCGAAAGAACTTGCCAGACGCGCTTTTACTTGACGATGACGTGATAGATGTGCTGGTTGAAATTTTCCGTCCAGCGAACCAGTTGGTGCGTTACTTCGAGTAATTGGAAGCTAGATCAAACCAGCGAAGCGAGGTGAAATTCAGAAATTTTACTGATGTATCCTTTCTCATCATGGTTCTTCTTGTCACAAGAGGCTGGCGCAGTTTATTTTCTCTATACAAGCTTTTTGTTTGGCACTCATAGGTGCCCCAGAATCCACATCTCTTTTAAATTAATGAACCTGTTTAGTTCAGCAAAAATGGGGCTTGGAGACCTGCTATGCTGCTAGAATTTGATCTAAGGCAGCTTCCAGACGGGCCACACTGGCATCCACGTCATACAGCTTATCTAAACCAAACAGTCCCAAACGAAAACTGCGATACTCAGGGCCTTCATCACATTGCAATGGCACACCTGCTGCAACTTGCAGTCCTACAGCAGCAAAAGGTTTGCCCGTTTGCATTTCGGGTGTGTCAGCAAAACTGACTACCACACCTGGCGCTCCAAACCCCTCTTCTGCAACAGACACAATTCCACGGGATGCTAAGGCGGCCCGCACCCGGTTGCCTTGCTCCCATTGTGCTGCTGCAAGCTTTTCAAACCCGTAAGCCCGCGTTTCAATCATTGTATCACGAAATGAGGTCAGGGCGTCTGTTGGCATTGTTGCATGATAGGCATGGCCACCATTCTCATAAGCCTCCATTATCGATAACCATTTACCAAGATCGACAGAAAAACTGTTGGATTGATTTGTTCTCACAGCGGTTAAGCCAGCTTTTGACATCATCACCATTCCAGCGGAAGGCGAAGCTGACCAGCCCTTTTGGGGTGCAGAGATTATAAAATCCACACCAGTTGTACGCATATTAACCCATGCACATCCAGATGCGATACAATCTAGTACAAACAACCCACCATAGCTATGCACGGCGTCAGAAATCGCTTTTAAATAATCATCTGGTAAAATTATTCCAGAGGAGGTTTCGACATGAGGGGCAAATACTACATCAGGCTGCTCAGCTGAGATCTTAGCAATAACCTCTTTAATTTGCATTGGTGCAAAAGCTGCTTTTGGACCATTACCGCTGCGCCGTGCTTTTATGACTATTTCGCTTGAGGGGATGGAGCCAGCTTCAAAGATTTGAGACCAGCGGTAGGAAAACCAGCCATTGCGGAGAACCATCACTCTTTTGTTCACTGCAATCTGACGCGCCACGGCTTCCATTGCGTAGGTACCACCACCTGGAATTAAGGCCACTGCATCGGCAGCATAGACTTCTTTCAGGATTGACGAAATATCACACATCACTGATTGGAATTTGAAACTCATATGGTTGAGTGAGCGGTCAGTGAAAACTACTGAATATTCTAGCAGGCCATCAGGATCGATTGTATCTAACAAAGCAGGCATTTGGATAACTCCTAAATCATTAACTCAAGTATAATTTCTTATTTTAAGTATGCACGCTTTTTTTAGCTAGCCTGTCAGCAGTATAATCTTTAATGCAACCGCCCTTTATTGAATATTTTTATTAAACACATATGTTTACCCTTAATAAAAATAATTAAGGTGTTAACATGATTAAGACTGCCATGCTGATGGCCGCAATGACTGCTTTGTTTGGAGTGGTTGGAACACTACTTGCTGGTTTCGAGGGTTTATTAATAGCTATTCTGTTTGCTGTAGGAATGAATTTATTCGCTTGGTACAATTCAGATAAGATGGTCCTAAAGATGTATGGAGCAAAGCAAGTTCCAAGGGGTCATTCTTTGTATAAGTTGGTAGCTAACTTGTCGCTAAATGCAAATTTACCGATGCCAAAAGTCTACGAAATACAAAGCGACCAACCCAATGCGTTTGCCACTGGCCGTAATCCTGAAAATGCCGCAGTTGCAGCAACTACTGGGCTTTTGAAGAGGCTTAATCAGAACGAAATTGCAGCAGTAATGGCTCACGAATTAGCTCATATTAAAAACAGAGATACAACTATCATGGTCGTTGCAGCCACTTTTGCTGGAGCAATCTCCATGCTTGCCAACTTTGCTATGTTTTTTGGTGGTCGCCGAAACAATAATATGGGGTTTATTGGTCTAATAGCGATGATGATATTAGCGCCACTCGCCGCATCACTTATACAAATGGCAATAAGCCGCAGTCGAGAATACGTAGCGGATAGAGTTGGTGCAGAGATTTGTGGTAACCCATTATGGCTGGCCTCAGCACTTAAATCCATTCAGAGCTTTGCTACTAAAATTGATAACCACAAGGCCGAAAGAAACCCGTCCACAGCACATATGTTTATCATTAACCCTCTCCATGCTCATGCGCATGACAAACTATTCTCAACACACCCAAGCACTGCAAATCGAGTTTCTGCCTTAGAAGCCATGGTTGGTAAAGTGGAACCAATTCAATCCACCCGCCAGACCTCTATCCCAAAGACCGGCCGTAAGAGCCGCCTAAAGAATCCATAGGGTTGATACTCAACTAATAGTTGATCCTAAAGTTGGGGTCACTGGTGTTAGCCCAACTATACAAAGGTATTAGGCTTGGGGTGCTTCGGCTTGGACTAAAAGGAGACTTATTGACCCTATTTTGGACCCTAAAAATGGACATTAAACTCTAGGAAATAATTATTAATAATAATACCAACAACAAGTACTAAACATATTAATACAATAATTTCTGTCTCTCTGCCGTTCCTTTATCGTAATTTATTGCTTTAATTAAATATAATTTTAATATTTTAAGTTCGTTCAGGTTGTGCGCCTCGATTATCGGCCCTTTAGTTTTAGTGTCTTGGATTCATTGTACTGGGGTTTGCATGGGTTGGAGCAAAACGTTAGATTTCTAACACAGATATTAAAGAGGTCACTTCATGTCTAAAACCATTATTATCACGGGTGCGGGGTCTGGTGTTGGTGCATCCACCGCGATTACTTTTTTAAACGCAGGGTGGAATGTTGGTCTAATTGGGCGCCGTAAAGAACTTTTGGTTACAGTTTCTGACGGCCACGCCAATGCTCTAGTTGTTAACTGCGATGTGACAGATGAGGTGGCCGTCGAAGATGCTTTTGATAAAGTTGCTGCAAAGTTTGGGCATCTTGATGCGCTATTCAATAATGCGGGAATTGGTATACCTGCAAGTTCAATCGATGAGATGAGTGTGGATGCGTGGCGAAAGTGTGTGGATACAAATCTTACTGGGAGCTTTCTGTGTGCCCGTTCTGCATGGCGGATTATGCGGCATCAAACTCCCCAAGGTGGACGGATTATTAATAATGGATCAGTGTCGTCAATGGCCCCACGACCAGGTTCTGCGCCTTATACAGCCACCAAACATGCAATTACTGGGCTAACAAAAACTCTTTCCTTGGATGGTAGAGCATTCAACATTAACGTGGGTCAAATTGATATTGGTAATGCGCTAACCGAGTTGGCAAAGCCAATGACAATTGGTGTACCCCAGGCAAACGGCACAATTGCCGCGGAAGCGGTCATGGAAGTAGGTCATGTTGCAGATGCGGTGATCCATATGGCGAGCTTACCACTGGGTGCCAATGTTCTATTCATGACTGTGATGGCTAATGATATGCCATTTGTGGGCCGCGGCTAGAGGGTCTTGTACAGTACTAGAAACGACTTTCAAACGTCGCGATGTGACGAGCACCTATTGCTCCAAACAAACATTCTGATTCCATGTCTATTAGAGACCTTTTCAAAGCATTAGCAGATGTCTATTGCGCCGACACACCCATTGAACGGGCCGCCCGGGCCGCCCTTTTGTTTAGTGATGCACAGTCCATTGCTTTTACCTCCGCCGCATTGCGCGCACCCTTTTTAGAGGTGATGACCGCATCTAACGCCCATCCAATTTGCAGTCAGTTGATGGGCACACCTCTGCCCTGGGCCCCACCTTCGACCACATCTTCGGAAAAATACATTAAAGACAGCTTACCAAAAGCCCATGTTGAACTCTTAGGACCAAATGGTTTAGTAAAGTCGGATCATGTACGTTTGGGCATTTATGGGATGATGCCTGACTCAGAATACGGCATGCGAACCCATCCGGCCGAAGAAATCTACATCATGTTGGCCGGCCAAGCAGATTGGGCGCTTGGGAATAAACCCTATACCGATCATGGACCAGGTGATAGATCACATCACCCATCAATGATGCCGCATGCAAACCGCACCCATACTAGCGCTTTTATGTCCACCTACGTTTGGACAGGTGACATTTCTACCAATAATTATGTATATTCTGGCTAGGCCCCAGTGATAGGCCGCATCAACATTAATTTTGACTAAAAGGTTGCACGGGCCTCCATGGCTTTGGCTCCGTCATGGCGTCGGGCCCACAAATGTATGGCGTTACTTTCCTGGGTACCTTCAATGTAAAAGACATCCATTCCAGTCAATGGCGCAAGTGCTTTGAAGGAGAAGTTCTCAGGAGATCTTCCGAACGTCCTTTTCGCAAGATCAATTAACAATGTTGCGGTCAATGGACCATGAAAAACGAGCCCATCGTATCCTTCGACATCTCGCGCATAATCTACATCATAATGGATGCGATGCCCGTTGAAGGTAAGCGCCGAATACCTGAACAACATGACTTGTGATGGTGCCACAACCTCTGAAAATTGAGCGTTCGTGGGAGCCGCAACCGGCACAGTGGCGGGCGCGTCGGGACGTGGGTCTTCGCGATAAACTATATCATGTTCCTCAGTTAGGGCCAGGGTTCCATCATCCAGAAATAACTCATGGAACACCGTTACAAAGCACAGGGATCCACTCTGTCCAGACTTTTCAACAACTTCATTGATAGTGGAACGTTTTTGAGCTTGGGTTCCAAGTGGGATATCGGTATAAAATTTTAATCTTCCACCAGCCCACATCCTGCGAGGCAAGCCGATGGGCGGCAAAAACGCTCCCTTTTTAGGGTGACCGTCTCTGCCCAGTTCGTGAAGAGGCCTCGCCTCAAGAAAATACATCCAATGCCAGAGTAAAGGCAGGCTGTCACCAGGTTCAAGGGACGGTTCGTGTCCAATCGTGGCTTGCATAAAGCGAGCTTGTTCTACGTTCAATGTATCGTTGTGTGTCTCAGTCCGACCGATCCATGATGTTTTTAATTGTGACATTTGTGACAGCCCTTTGATCGTCAAAAAAAATCGGCGTGGATTGTGCTCCAACCATCGCACTATCAACATGTTAGTTAACACCAAGCACAATTCAAGTTTTCTGAAAAGATTATACTTTTTTTGAAAACAAATAGACGCACCAAAGGTCGTTAAAAATCCAGCTAGCGGAAGGATCATGACGGCATATTTCTTGGGATGTAGTTTTCTTTGAACTCAATCCACTGTGCAGTAAATTCAAAATGCCACATTCCTCAATACTTGCCGCACATACCCCTTGACCAATGTACCCACATCTAGCTAATCCATCCACTATGGAGTATCAAATAATTAACTTAGGGGTCTTACT
>JAFMEA010000076.1 GCA_017856985.1 Planktomarina sp. | reverse complement strand
TATGATACATGCAGTACCAGGGGACCCTGCAAACGTGATGCTTGGTCCAAGAGCCACCCCAGAAATAAAAGAAGCTTTGAGGGCAAAGCTACATCTTGACCAACCAATAACCACACAACTTTTCTACTTCTTTAGAGGTCTCCTATCGGGGGATTTTGGATTTGATTTACGTTCAAATCGTCCCGTTTTAGACATCATTTTTGAACAATTTCCACACACCCTAATTCTTGTGACATCAGCGCTTGTCGTTTCGACCATTGGCATACCTGTTGGATGCTATGCTGCAATACACCGCAACGGAAAATTCGATCGCGTAGTTGGAACTATTTCTGTTTCAATCATCGCTATGCCAGCAATCGTTGTTGGCCTTTATATGTTGTTATTTTTTTCTGTTAAACTGAGACTGTTTCCTGTGATTGGAGCAGGTGACAGTAATGATTGGCTTGACTATCTTTGGCATCTGACACTTCCAGTTATCACAATTAGCATAGCCTGGATTGGTTATATTTCCAGAATTGTACGCGCTTCAATGATTGAGGTCTTAAACCAAAACCATGTCCGAATGGCTCGTGCTTTTGGTTTGCCCGAGTCTAAAATTATGAGCCGGTATGCGCTTCGTATTGCAGTACTGCCTTCAATAACCATGCTCGGAGTAAGTGTTGCATTAATTCTTTCAAGCACGGTAATTATTGAGATAATATTTGCGCGTCCTGGCATTGGCAGCCTCTTGTACGAGTCTGTTTTGAGCCGAAACTATCCACTTGTCATGGGTGCCGTACTTTTTAGCACTATTTTCATAGTTGCGGGAACTACCATAGCTGACTTGGCAAATGCTGCTCTCGATCCAAGAGCGCGAAAGGAAGCAAATTAATGTCGTTAGAGAGTTCAGGGCAGGTAGAGACCCTTCGAACAAGCAGCATTACAAATGTAATCAGTAAGCTTATTCATGATCCGATGGGAGCTGTCGGTTTGTTGATAGTCGTCAGCTTTTTACTAGTTGCTATATTTGCTGGCGTGCTTGCACCCTATGACCCAAATAAGATTGATATACTTAACAAATTGCAGGGACCAAGCCTGCAACATCTGGTTGGTACCGATCAGCTTGGCCGAGACACGTTATCTCGGCTCATACATGGTACGCAGATCGCACTACTTGTCGCTGTTGTTTCGATTGGTTTAGCGGTTTTGATGGGTTCAATTCTTGGAGCGATTGCGGGATATGGTCCCGCTTGGCTGGATTTTTTAATAATGCTAATATTTGATACGATGCGGTCATACCCGGTGATCATGTTTGCTCTCGCAGTTGTTGTACTTTTTGGCCCAAGCCTGACAACAATCATGGTCATTATCATGGCCACGTCATTCCCTACTTATGGACGTTTGATGCGCACCCAAACTCAAACTCTCCGAAAATCTGAATATATTCTATCAGCCCAGGCCTTAGGCATCGGTACACCAAGAATTTTATTGAAACATGTAATGCCAAACACTATCGGCCCGATACTTATTGTTGCCAGTATGGATGTTCCATTTGTCATTGCACTTGAGGCTGGCCTCAGCTTTCTTGGACTAGGCGTAAGGCCTCCCACCCCTAGTTGGGGAAGTATATTAAATGACGGATACACTTACATAAGAAATTCTTCGTGGATTTTGTTTAGTGCGGGGGCCCCTCTCATATTGGTAACGATTGGTTTTACCTTTTTAGGTGAACAACTTCGTGATATTTTAGATCCGAAAATTGGTCGGGGCCTTTGATGGAAGGTTCACCTGGAAATGCGCTTGAAGTCCATGGGCTCACAATCAAATACGGGGAGCTGCCAGCACTAAAGTCCGTTGACCTTAGCGTTGGTCACGGGCGTATTGTTGGAATAGTAGGTGAAAGTGGCAGCGGTAAATCTACACTAGCCTCTGCCTTAATTGGATTGCTGCCAAATTCAGCAAAAATTACCAAAGGAAATATTTTATTTGATGGTCAAGACCTTACAAAAATAGCAGCTGACGGCTTTAGAGATATTCGTGGGCATTTAATCTCAATGGTCTCGCAGGATACGTTAAGTGCACTAAACCCAGTACTAACGATTGGTGAACATCTGATAGATATTCAGTTTCGTGAGAGAATTGGGGTTACTGAAAAAAGAAAAAGGGCAATTGAGGCGCTCCAATCCGTGCATATGCCAGATCCGGAAGAACGCCTCTCCATGTATCCACATGAGTTATCAGGTGGCCAGAAACAACGCGTATCCATCGCCATGGCAATCATGATGCGGCCCAAAATTTTAATAGCTGACGAGCCAACGACAGCGCTAGACGCGACATTAGAAGTTGAAATTATTGCTTTACTTCGGGAACTGCAGAAAGAGATTGGCTGCGCAATGATTTTTGTAACCCATCACTTGGGAGTGGTTACTTCCCTTTGTGATGACGTTGTTGTCCTGCATGATGGCATTGTTCAAGAGGCAGGGAAAGTCAGAGAGATTTTTCTTAACCCACAAAGCAATTACACAAAAAACCTTTTACTTTGCGATCCAGCCCACATTGAGGAGAAGTGCCGACGACTGCCAACAATGAGTTCACCATATGAAAAAAAGATAGAGAATAAAGATTCAGCGCGCCGCCGTATTGCGATTGATCAAGCGCCAATTTTACAGATCGAAGATTTGGTTGTGAAATTTAAAAAACCGTTTGCACTGAAAAACCTGCTTATGAGAAGCAAACCTGCAGAGATTACCGCAGTCGACGGTGTATCTCTCAACCTGTTTAAAGGTGAAACATTGGCAATTGTTGGAGAGAGTGGATCAGGAAAGACAACCTTAATAAGATCCATAATACAACTTGTTTCCTGCCAATCAGGAGCCATCACCTTCTTGGGAAAATCAACATTGACGAGAGATTTAAAAGATTTGGCATCTATCCGGCGTAGCATCGCCCTGGTGTTTCAAGATCCTATTGGCAGCCTGAGTCCGAGAATGACAGTGGAAGGAATTGTCAAAGAGTCGCTTCACTATGGTTCTGCAAGCATCAAGTCAAAGCCTGATGAGGTTGTTAGGTTGTTATCACTTGTTGGCCTTCCAGCAGCGTTTGCTTATCGGTACCCGCATCAACTTTCCGGAGGACAGGCTCGTCGAGTTTGTGTTGCAAGGGCATTGGCCCAGCAGCCTAGAATGATAATTGCTGATGAACCAACGGCGGGACTGGATGTATCGATACAGGGTGAAATTTTAAATCTCTTATCTGAGCTCCAAGATAGCCTTCAACTGCCAATCCTAATCGTTACGCACAATCTCAACGTAGTAAGGCATATTAGCGACAGAATGGTAATCATGTTGAGGGGCAAGATTGTTGAACAGGGTTCAACAGAAGAAATTTTTTCTAATCCCCACCATGATTATACAAAGCGTCTTCTGGCCTCAAATATTCACCCTCTTCCTGGATCATAAAATAGAAAGCAGCTCTATGAATAATGATGAACTTTGCTATATGCCAGCAACGGAAGCTTTGACGAACTTTAAATCGCGCTCGTTATCGCCGGTTGAGCTAACCCAAGCCATAATTCATCGTGCTGAAGCAATTCAGGAAATAATAAACCCCTTTGCTGACCAATATTTTGATGAGGCTCTAGACGCTGCAAAAGTTGCTGAAACAAAATACCAGAATTCAAATGACCTTTTGGGGTGCCTAGAGGGACTACCTTTAGCTGTGAAAGATAGCACGCCCATAGAGGGTCGAAGATCCACAAACGGATCTCTAATGAATGAGGCGCAAATTGATCAGTTCAGCAATCCTTCAATTGAACGTTTGTTGAAAAGTGGCGCTAACCTTTTTGCCCGTACAACTTGTCCAGAATTTTGTTGGTTGTTTTCTTGCCACTCTCGAATGTGGGGCATTACTCGAAACCCTTGGCGGCTCGATATAACACCTGGCGGCTCCTCAGGTGGTTCAGCTGCTGCACTCGCCGCCGGCGCGGCAACGATCGCCACGGGAAGTGACAGTGCAGGCTCTATTCGCCAACCAGCAAGTCAATGTGGCGTTGTTGGTTACAAACCGCCTTATGGCCGTATGCCATTATCGCCGTCTAATTCCTTTGATCCATACGTTCAGATCGGTCCAATGGCGAGAACAGTTGCAGACACCGCTTTGATGTCTAATGTGATGTCAGGCCCGCACCCTCTTGACCACACAACTTTACCTGAAAAATTAAACATACCGGATCGTCTGCAGGGCATAACTGGTATGAGAATAGCTTTTTCTACTGACCTTGGACATTACGAATTAGCTAATGATGTTGAGCGTGAGTTTTTAACTTCTATGCAATCTCTCTCAAATGCGGGTGCTAAACTCGAAGAGGTACCTTTGGATGGATTGAGTGAAATTATTAGATTGTCGCATGGTGCACAAGAATTTCTAGCGCATGGTTTCTTAAAGGATGCTGTAGAAAATCATTCAGATGTGGTCAGTGACTATGTTCCCGAGCTACTTGAGACTGCTCTCAAGTATAGTATCGAAGATTATCAACGATCTATATTGCTTGCTGGTGAAATTTGGCAAAATCATCTTGGCCCGGTTTTTCAGAAGTATGACGCTCTCATCTGCCCAACTGTGACTTCTCCAATGGTTCCAGCAGAAAATTGGCAAACACACAAAATATTGGTTAATGATCGTCAGCTAACTGATACAGAAATAACAATGACTGCACTATTTAACCTATATAGCAGATGTCCTGTGCTAGCAGTGCCGAGTGGAACAACAAACGATGGCCTGCCTTGTGGTCTTCAAATAGTGGGACGTCCCTGTGATGATATTACCGTTTTCCGCATTGGCGCTGCATTTGAAATTGCGCGTCCATGGATGCAGTTGGATAGAAATAGACCATCTCTGGAATTGATGCTTACAAAAGATAACTGAAGACAGATCAGTATGGGAGAGACAGATGAGTAGTGATGATCTTTGTTATATGTCGGCGTCGGAGGCTATTAAGCAATTTCGTGCACTTTCACTGTCTCCTGTTGAACTACTTGATGCAATTATTGATCGTGCAGAATCAATTTCTGACACAATCAATCCTTTTGCAGATTGCTACTTTGATGAGGCGCGCCACAGAGCAAAAAAAGCCGAAACTTTATATTTACAAAAAAAAACAAATGTCAGACCGCTTGAAGGTATCCCATTAGTTGTAAAGGATATCTGCGAAATTTCTGGAAAGCGAACTACTAGAGGTTCCCTTGTCTATGGTCAGAGTGTGTCACAGCAAACGTCGGCGCATGTCCAAAGGCTCATAGAGGCGGGGGCCAATACTTTTGCCAGAACAACAATTCCTGAATTTGCTTGGCTGTTTACAACTCAATCTCGAATGTGGGGTGTCACGCATAACCCTTGGAAAATAGGAATTTCTCCGGGTGGGTCATCCGGTGGTTCTGCAGCTGCTTTGAGTGCGGGTGCGACCACACTTGCAACAGGCAGCGACAGCACTGGATCTATCCGTCAACCTGCAAGCCAATGTGGCATTGTTGGCTATCAGGCACCTCATGGTCGTATCCCCAATATTGGGATGAGTTCGTTCAATGGATACAGTAAGCCAGGACCGATGACGCGAACTGTGGCTGATTGCGCGCTAATGACTAATGTGATGTCAGGGCCAGACTATCGAGATCATAATTCCTTAA
Source organism: Planktomarina sp. (assembly GCA_017856985.1). Lineage (GTDB taxonomy): Bacteria > Pseudomonadota > Alphaproteobacteria > Rhodobacterales > Rhodobacteraceae > Planktomarina > Planktomarina karensis. The sequence continues at coordinate 2,041 of JAFMEA010000076.1, read as the reverse complement.
ATAAAATAAACCAAATTACTTTAGATGATTGTGACCTGTCAGGTGTAAAAATAGCGTTTTCGCTTGATCTAGGGTGTTACGAAGTCTCCGAAGACGTAGTGCAAGAGACCATTGGAGCCATTGAAGCGTTGAGGTGCGCTGGCGCTTTAGTTGAGGAAGTTCCAGTAATTTGGGCCAAAGACCTCATTGAACTTGCTTTAGGCGCACAAGAAGTCTTGTTTTCAGACTATCTTAGTGAAGTAGTCAATAAACATCCTGATCTTGTCAGCGATTATGTGCCTCAGTTGCTTGAAACCGCTAATAGCTATCCGATTGACACTTACTACAAATCACTTGCCACTGCAGGTGACGTTTGGCGCGATCACATAGGTCCAATATTTCACAAATACGATGCTTTTATTACCCCAACTACAACCTACACAGATATTCCGGCAACGGGGTGGCAAAAAGATACTGTCACCGTAAACGGGAAGGAGTTTACTGACACTGAAACTACAATGGCTGTTTTATGGAATATGTATAATCGTTGCCCCGTAATGGCAGTGCCATCTGGCAGAGCCACTAGTGGCGTACCAACCGGCATTCAGATAATTGGTCGACCACACGATGATCCGACTGTTTTTAGAATTGCAAGGGCTTTTGAAAAGGAGAGGCCTTGGCTTGATTGCGCCGAGCGAAGACCAAATTTAGCAATCAAAAGGTAGTAACTTAGAGGATTTATCCGGCTATGTTTCACATGGATAAAACGGGGTATGTCTCACACAACTATAGAAAAGTGGAATTATGGGAAAGTACCAAATAATATCCAACCCTGATCTGACTGTTGGAAAAAATAACAAGCAACGTTGGAACCAAGCCGACCATAGACGCCATGGCTTTCATAATGCTCACAGGCTATTTCGACGCGCATTGATGGTCAGATCTAGAGATGTTTTGGTTTTGGGGTCCCATCCAAACATCTCTATTCAAAACCACCCCAAATTGAAGAAGCTGATGCATAACCCCGCTTTTTCGGCGGTATGCGTTATTCGAGATGACAAAGTCCTGATGGAAGCCGCTGCCGCCGACTTTTCAATATCACAGCCCCATTCGATCCAATCCATCTCAAAACTTCATATTCACCTCATTATTGGTCAGCTAATCAGCCAAGGGGTCTTGTCGTTAGACTCAAAAATTAAAGATTATTTGCCTGATATTGGCACTGGTTACGCAGAAGCGTCGCTGCAATCGCTCTTAGATATGACGGTAACCAATGATTTTTCTGAAGACTATTCTGACCCCCATTCAGACTGTTACACTGAAGAAATCGCTCTGGGGTGGCGCCTGCCATCAAATAATATGGTGAAAGAGAGTACGCTAGTTGATTTTACGAATAGCATCACAGGGTACTTTGACCAAGAAAACGTTACTGTGGCACAGTACAAATCGGCGAACACTGATGTTCTCACCCGAATTTTAGCAAAGCATTCACCCAAAAGTTTGGCTGAACACATTGAAGAGATCGCTGACGCAATCGGATATGAGGGTGCTTTCCACATTAGTCTTAGTCCGGATGGTTATCCTGCTTTTTCTGGTGGAGGTTGTTTGAGTGTGAGAGACCTTGCCAGATTTGGGTTGATGTTTGCACGAGAAGGTTTGGATATACACGGTGCAGAATTTGCCAATTCAGTTTTTATGTCAAAAAGTTTGTCGCGAAATGCACCAAGTCTTTCCCAGCCAAAAGAGTGGCTCAGATATTCAAACCACCTTATGACCGATGGACGTTTTGTGGGTCATGCCGGTTATGGAGGCCAGTTTCTTTTGGTGGACACTGTAACAAAAACATCGTGTTCGTTTTTTAGCGTTTTGGAAAACGACGATGGATATGATGATACATATATGGGTGAGGTTGCCACTACCTTGCGAGATATTTGCGTGCAATAAGAACTAGTGTAATAAATTTCAGAATATTCCAGGCGGCATGATGGGTGCGCTTGTGGGCGAATTTGATTAACTAATTAATTAATTGGTTGGTTGGGCGATTAGCCCAGCCACGCCTTTG
>JAFMEA010000075.1 GCA_017856985.1 Planktomarina sp. | reverse complement strand
CCACCGGGAAATCGATGACAATCGGGCATTTGGTCTCGGTTTCCAAAGAATATGAACTGGTCAATCCGATTTTTGCAGATTTCATCGCCGGCGCCAATGCACGCTATGCGCAAAGCGGCTATGATTTGTTGCTCTCGCTGGTGCCCGATGAAGATGAATTTACCAGCTATAAGGAATTGGCCGCGCGGTCTACGGTGGATGGTGTGGTGGTGCACACACCGCGCGTCGACGAACAACGCATTGCCCAGCTCAATAGCCTCAATCTGCCTTTTGTTGTGCATGGGCGCTCAAGCAATACACTGGAGAAATACAATTGGGTGGACGTCAACAATGAGCGGTCCTTTTTTCGAGCGACGCAATTGTTGATCGAATTGGGCCATACCACCATTGGTTTGATCAACGGTATGGCGGGTATGGATTTTGCCGTGCGCCGAACGCAGGGCTATCTGCGTGCGCTCAAAGAAAACAACATCGAACTCGCTGATGCCTACGTCACCCATAGCGAAATGACCGAGCCAAATGGCTATAAAAATGCCCTTGCGCTTCTAGACTTGCCCGACCCTCCGACGGCCATCGTCACCTCTTCGATCATTATGGCCCATGGTATAAGGCGCGCGCTCGATGAACGGGAGTTGAAACTCGGACGGGATGTCTCTGTGATAACCCATGATGATGACCTGTCTTATTTTCGCGACGCCGCTGCCGTGCCCGTCTACACCGCCACCCGCTCGTCCGTGCGCGAAGCCGGCCGCCTGAGCGCGGATCTTTTGCTCAAAACCATCGCCGACCCCAGCCGGGACCCTGAAGGTATATTGCTGGATGCTGAGTTAATTCTCGGCTCCTCCACCAAACCACCGCGCCTGCGATAGCAAACCGCTATGGCACCTCGCAGCCATTAGCAGCTTCAAAAACCTCGAACCACCGTTCGCGGTCAAACGTAATGGCACAAGCTGCATCCAATTTAGCGATGCACGAGAGATTGTTGGTGCCCAGCACAGGCATGATGCGCGCTGGATGCGCCAAGAGCCGAACCACTGCAGCCGCGGCCACATCACGAGCACCAATCATTTGAAACAAAATCATAATCTTGGGGTTCTCCCCCCGGAACAATGCGCCGCCAGCCAGCGGGAACAAGCCATGGGCGGCACACCAAATTCCTGTAAAAAAACCAAATCGCCATTGGTAAATGCGCTATTCTCCACAACACTCATTTCGATCTGATTGGTGGCCAGAGTCGTTTTCATTATCGATTGCAACAAGGTCCAGTCATCGCGTTTAAAGTTCGATACACCCACTGACGCCACTTTCCCAGAGGCCACCACAAAATCCAGAGCCGCTCCTGTCTAGTGAAGAGACATCATTGGATCTGGCCTGTCCACCAGTAAAAGGTCAATTTTTTAATTGCCCATGAGGCGTAATGAATGATCGATCAAAGCGGCAATGTGCGCCGCAGAGCTATCATAGTGCTTCACTCGTGTTCTGGCATATCGCCCAGCCCCGCGCAGCATATTGCATTTCGTAACAATTTCAATATGGTCACGCAGTGCCGCTAAGCAGACTGGCGCAAATTATTGAGCGCATAGATATAAGCCCCACCAGTAATTCGATGCAAGTTCTCATTCGTCTGGCAGCAGCTGTATCACGTTTACGAGGCTGGATCTTAATCTAAACATAAACTATTCTTATAAATTAAAATGCGCCTAAAATCGGTTATCACAAACATTAATCAATCGACAATCCGCTTGGGACCTTATCAGGAATGCCGAGCCTGCCCAATTCAGCGGTTTTACCTGTCAAGCTTTCCAAAAATAGAATAATATCAGATACATCATCATCACTTAGATGGATTTTACTAATATCAATTAGTTGCTTTTGGCGATTAATCTCTCTTTGATCAGATTGCACCACGAAATCAATGTCCTCAAGCCAAGGAGCTGGCGGCAGATTAGCCATATCACGTGTCCATTTAGCCCTCATTCCAATTGGATCCAAATGGTGACGCACAATTCCTTCCAGCGAGGGATATGCTCCGTTATGACCATACGGGGCTGTTAGTGCTACATTTCGCAAACTTGGCGTTTTAAATCTGTAAGCGTCTTCAAATTTATCACTTTCGCCCATGCGGCCAGTATCGCGCGCTGTTGGATCGAAAAGCCTGGTGCGGCCTGGTCCAAAAGCAGGTAAGGACAGTGCATAGAAATTTTGGTCAGTAAACAAGGGCCCACTATGACAACTATAACACTCACCACGACCAAAAAATATTTTTCTGCCACGTTCCGCGCCATCGCTTAAATCTATCCCATTGACGACCAATTCATCATAAGGACTGTCAAAACTCTGCCATTCAAAATTTATGAAATCACCCAAAGCGTTGGCTATTTCAACAATACTTACCTGCTCGGGTGCATCAATATTGGAGAATGCTTTGACAAACATTTCGCCATATTCCGGTATTATCCTAACGCGCTTTGCTAAAATTGGCCATGCCGCATCAATTCGATCGTGAACAGCGCCAGCTATCTCATTTTCCTTCGGGTTTCCCGCCATCTCAAATTGAGCAACTAGAGGAAATAAAGCCTGAGCTGCGATGATCGTATCTAATCCGTCTGGGAGCCATTCTTGCGCGGGTGAGTTAAATCCATTTTCATAGATATCACTAATTTCAAGACGACCATCATGGAAAACGACTTTTATTGATTCATGTCCAAGATTCCATAGGGAACTTGAGTTCCTTGGTATTCGTTTTAAAATTTTACTATCGCCAGTACCAGCGGACCTTTTTGGTCCTAGACCTACGCCACCTTCACCAATACCCAAACTCAATCCATCTCCTCCACCATGTTTAGGATGGTGGCAGGTACTGCAGCTTATATTGCGGTTTCCAGATAAAATTTTATCATAGAACAATAGTTGTCCTATCTTTGCTCTTGCAATTTGCGTGGGAAGAAAGTGCTCTTGAGAAAGACTATATTTTTCCGCATAACTTGGATTTGAAGCAAGTAGATATAAGGTAAGACATTGAAATATTTTTGGCCACAATTTTTGAGTAGGGTAATTATTACCCAGATTTTTATATTTGTTAGTTTTATTGGATCTATGGCGCAGGCGGAACTTGAGGAAGCCCGTGATCTGATGGAGGCTGGAAAATTTATGGAGGCTCGTGCGGCTCTTTGGCCTGCTGCTCGTTCTGGAAACGCTGAAGCGGAAGAGCTCATTGGCATAATGTATGCGATGGGGCTTGGTGTTGAACAAGACTACGAACGCGCCTTTGAATGGTATTTGCGAGCAGCAATGAAAGGACATCCAGGAGCACAATCGGGAGTGGCATGGTATTATGAAGTCGGACTCGGAATGCCCTCTATAGATCTTACGAGAGCTTACATGTGGTATGTTCTGTCCGCAATTGGCAATGATCCTGATGCGATGATAAGTCAGGAGGAGGTCGTTAAAAAAATGTCCAGCGAGCAGATAGCTAAAGCACATCTTTTAATCGATGATTATAGAGTTTGGCTTTATCCATTTAAATAGGCTCCTTACCATTCAACATTTAGTTTTCATAGACGACTTTAATAGTTGTGCCGCGCGAACAAACTCGCGCGACACTTTCAAAAGTGTTAGTTTATATCGCTTGCTCTACCGGAATTTAGTTCTGCTTCGGCTGCAGCTACTGCGGATGTTAGAGCGTCAAAAACTTCTTTGCCGCCATCAACATTAGCCTTAAACCAATCGTACACTGGCGCCGCGGCACTCTTGAACGCAGCTTTTTCTTCTGGAGTTGGAACATAGAGGTCGCCACCACCTGCAACAAAATCAGCATATGCTTGAATCGATTTACGCTTGGGTGAGGCAAAAGTTGCTTGCTGAAGTTGAGCAAAACCATCGACCACGATTGTGCGCATGTCATTTGGTAGTGACATAAACTTGTCGTTGGACATCCACCAAAGTGCACCCATGTACGCGTGACCGTCTAAAGTTACGTATTGCAGCCCTGCATCAGGAAATTTCATGCCCATGATGTCAGTAATGCCATTTTTAGATCCTTCAACAACTCCTGTTTGAAAGGACGTGAAAAGTTCCGGCCAAGGGATGGGCGTTGGAGAAGCACCAAGTGCCCGCACTAATTCTTGTGGCAAATCCGCTACAACAGTACGGATCTTAAGGCCTTCCATATCACTCGGGCTTTGCACACGACGTTTAGTATTGGCGAAGTTACGCCATCCACCCGTGTTACCGATTGTCATCAAGCGAATTTTGTCTCCAGAGTTTTCAAGAGCCATTTTGCGCACTGTGCGCGTAAATTCGCCCGATAAAACATGTTCTGCGACACGATCATCCGCCATTAAGTATGGTAAATCGAGTACTTGAACATATGGAAAAATCCCTGCCGCGCCACCCGAAGTGGAAATGTACACATCTATAGAGCCATCGGCTACACCTTGAAGACATTCAGCACCTTTTGAGCAAAGCTGCGTGCCAATAAATAATTCAACTTCTATAGCCCCGTTTGACGCGCTCTCGACATAATTTTTAAAAACGATAAGGCCGTCATAATCCTCGTCGTTTTCATTTGAATTTGCTGTAGCACGAATTGTGAAATCTGCAGCCTGAGCTGAGATTGCACCAGTTGCAAGTATTGCAGCAACAGTAAGTGACTTAATTGTACCTTTTAGCATGTTGTCCTCCCAAGTGTTTTGCTGTTTAGGTCTAGTTTAAAAACCCCGTCAAACGGGGGATGGTCATCGAGATGGCGGGAACATATGTGATTAGAAAGATCACTAATATTTCAACCAACAAGAATGGGATAATTGCTCTAGCGATCGCCTCAACACGCTCACCTGACACTGATGATGCCACGAAAAGGACTAACCCCATGGGCGGCGTTGCTAGGCCTACTGTGAGATTAACACTCATAATTATTGCAAAATGAATGGGATCTACGCCAAGGCTAACAAATATAGGTCCAAGTATTGGGCCCAAAATGATAATAGCAGGACCGGCGTCAAGAAACATTCCGACTATAAAAAGTAAAATGTTAATTAAAAACAGCAATACTAAAGGATTATTGGACAAAGAAACAATGTAGACAGCCAGAATTTCCGGCGCATGGCTAAGGCTAACAACAGTCTTAAAAGCCATTGCTGCTCCGACTAACAACAAAACTACCGACGACGTCATCGCAGCCTTTGTTAGTACATTTTGGAGGTCTTTTACACGCAAGGTCTTCAGGACGAATAGGCCAATAAATGTTGCATATCCAACTGCAACTGCCGCGGCTTCCGTGGGAGTAAACACGCCGCCGAGAATTCCACCTAAAATTATAATAGGCGTTAAAAGCGGAAAAAATGCTTTCAGGCTAGCTTTCCCTCTTTCATTCCAAGTGTACTTATTGCTGGCAACTGGAAAATCATATCGGTCAGCCATAAATTTCACAGTAAGCATCAATCCTAAACCGACTAAAATACCAGGGACAATTCCAGCCAAAAACAATGCAGCCACGCTTTCCCCCATGACATATGCGTATATTATCATTATTCCAGATGGTGGTATAATTGGTCCAATGACAGAGCTGGCCGCAGTAATGGCCGCAGCAAAACGACGCGAGTAACCTTGCTTTTCCATAGCAGGTATTAGCATTGAACCTAATGCCGAAGTGTCGGCCACAGCTGAGCCCGACAAACCTGCAAACAACATAGAAGATAGAATGTTGACGTGTGCCAATCCGCCTCGCAAATGGCCAAGCATAGCTTGAGAAAATTCAACTAATCTTCCAGTAATACCACCCCGGTTCATTAGCTCTCCGGCAAGCATAAAAAAAGGTATTGCCATCAAAGGGAAGCTATCAATACCATTATACACATTTCTGTATAATAGACCAATGTCTCGTTCTTGGCCGTTCAACCACAACAATAATCCCGGTGCTGCAAGCAAGCCAAAAAACACAGGTAACCCTACGAGTAAAAACACTAAAAAGAGGGGGAGAAACCACAGTAAAATTAGTCTATCCTTTCAATTTCTAGGTTCGGGATAGGCCTAAGGCAGATATTTTTATCTGCAATTAGTAAAAGCTGGCGTAAAATCATCTCAATATTAACAAATATCATTAAAGTCACCCCTGTAAACAAAGACAGGTACATATAAAAAAGGCTCATTTTTATCGTTTTCAAGCCAACTAAATACAACGGTATTCTTAATGAGGCACTCGAAAACATCGATCCAGAACCGACATGTTTCCAGCCTAATTGAAAAGCTACTAAAAGTACAATTAAGGAGATTAATGATAATAATAAAGCAATTGCTGAAACTAAATGGCTTGAAAAATATCGATGAAGTGTATCAATTGCCACAAAGCCGCTTTGGCGCAGCGCAATTGGTGCCATCAGGCTGGTTAACCATAGCATGAGAAAACGTGCTGCTTCATCAGGCCATGGCAATGCATTGTTTAAAATATAACGACAAAATACCTGAAGCAAAATAACAAAAACCATCATCGCCAAGGCGATTACAGATATAAAACGTCCAATACGACCCGCTAAGTCATTAAAAAATTGAAATGGCTGCAGCAATAAAAAAAACAAAGTCATGATGCTAATACAAACTTTGTGAGCGCATTTCGAACTCTTAATATGTTTCGCTGTAATTTGCTTTTTAGGGTCATTACGCCACCTCTTGCCCAATGGCGCAGGTATAGATCTCGAACCAAGTTTCTCTGTTAATACAAATATTCAAGGCAGAACCAAGTTTTTTGATACGGTTTAGATTATTGGTGCCAAGCACTGGCACTATCTTGGACGGATGCGCTAAGAGCCATGCCACAGCTGCAGCGGCGGCGTCACCCTGCCCCAAATCAGACAGCAATGCCAAAAGTCGAGAATTTTCTCCAGCGAACAAAGCGCCACCTGTTAGTGGAGACCAAGCCATTGCCGGTACATTACGTTCTTGCAAAAAGGCTAAATCACCATTTGTAAAAGCACTATTTTCAAGCACGCTGATTTCAATTTGATTGGTGACCAAAGGGCTCTGCATTGCAGATTGCAGCAAAGTCCAATCATGCGATTTGAAATTTGAAACCCCAACACTTCGCACCTTACCTGATTTCACTGCCATATCCAACGCAGCACCTGTCTCCCAGTGGTCCATCAGCGGGTCTGGACGATGAATCAATAAAAGATCAATGTGATCTACACCCATCAAACGCAGGGAGTGGTCGACAGAAGCCGCTATATGAGCCGCCGAAGTGTCGTAATGTTTGATACGTGTACTGGCATATCGCCCAGCCCCAATCAAAATATCGCATTTCGTAACAATTTCAATCTGGTCACGCAGCTGCGGCGCGGCGCGCAGAGCATTCCCTAATACCTCTTCCGCCTCATAACCACCATAAATATCGGCTTGATCCATCGTCGTGATACCCTGGATCAAACAGGCTTCAATTTTTGCCTGAACATGAGAAGGGCTGGTATTCTGGTCATCAGCAAGCCGCCACATTCCATAGACCAAGCGGCTCAGCGTGACGTTATCACTCAAAGAAATACGTTCCATTATTGTCGGGGTCCAATTCCAAGAGGTGTTGAAGGGGAGTCTGTGGGTACTCGACCATATTCATGTGGCAGAGAACAAGTTTTTAATTCAGGCAAGACCAGCTTGCCCACATAGTCACATTCTTCCAAATGCGGATAGCCAGAAAAAATAAATGAGCGCATGCCCA
>JAFMEA010000074.1 GCA_017856985.1 Planktomarina sp. | reverse complement strand
CGGCACATGGGGTCCATTAACAAGCCCAATGTCTCCTAAAATTACAAAACTATTAGAAGCTACTCTCGCTGTTTCCTCCAAAATAGAAGATACTTATTAAGTTTTTTTTAGAAGTTTGTATTTATTAAACTGTTCTCGATACCAGATATTTTACGTGGTTAGCTGTCGTTACGTAAAGTAAATATATTGTAGAAAGTTGTTTTCAATGTAGCAATTAAACTTTAATTGACGTGGCAAACCTGACCTATTGAGTGAGGTTTGTAACGATTGGTAAATTAAATCAAAATTTGGAAGGATCAAAATATGTCAATGCACGCAAAACTTAATGCGACGATGATTAATAGAGATACAAATGCTTATAAAGAACTACTTCACGAAGACTGTGTATTTGTTTTTCATAAAAGTGGTAACGAATTTGGTAAAACAGAGTGGATCTCCATGGTAGAGGGCATGATGGCTAACGAAAAGTTTGTTAACGAGTCCTCTCGCTGTGTTTATGAAAATGACGATATAATGGTTAGTCATGACTTTATGTCATATCCTGATGGCTCAAGAGAAGCAGTTATGGGTGTTGCTAAGCTCAAAGATGGCAAGATTATTCGCTTTGAAACCGGCGCAACTTTGCTAGATTAAGGATATATAAAATGCCATCTATTGAAATTAAAAATTTTGCAAAAGATGCAGATGAAGTTGCTACTCCAAATAATGCGCGGGTAGAAACAGTGAATGTTGCTGGGCAACGTGTTATGAAACTTACTGTGCAGCCTGGTTGGAAATGGTCTAAAGACATTAAACCAATGGTTGGAACAGAAAGCTGTCAGGCAAAGCACCTTGGTGTAATTGTGGAGGGTACCATCACATGTCGGCATGACGATGGAGCTGAGCAAACGTACTCTGCGGGCGATGCATATGCCATAGACCCGGGTCACGACGCGTGGGTAGTAGGCGACACAAAGGCTGTAGCGTACGAATTTCATGGGGCGTGGGGCGATAAGCACTAAATATCTCAACCAATTATAGGCTTGATGCTGAGGGTGTAGTTTTACTTTGCCCTCAGCTATTTTGCAGTTCTTTTTAACTGAACTATTCTAAAATTTTTATGATACCAAAAGCCTGCCCTGGAAGTTATAAAATCAAACTTTTTTTACTATAAACATGGCGTCTTTGGATAAAAGTGAATGTTGAACTATCTCCGTTGGTCCAAACATCGAAATACATTTACTTAGAGTTTTTCTTTCACTTGCGTAAAAGATACTGCCTTTTGAAATAAAAGAAAATTTTGAAATTTGTAGATTGAATATCATCAATTTACGGGTTTGTTTCCAGCAATGATCTAAGCACCCAAAAACATAGTCTTCCCATTGCTGCACATTACTTGTCATAGCTAAGTTATAGGTGCCCGACATAACACAATAGTCAACTTTCTTATGTGGAGATTTCCGAACTTTGAAATCTGCCCATTTATAATCAATATTTTTACTACAGTGGCTGATTAGTTGGTCAGAGATATCATATCCAAAATATTTAAGCTGTTTGGTATCAATATTATATTTGATATACTCGGCTAGTGCACCATATCCGCAGCCCACATCAGCGATTGATTTTTCTCTTATATTACTATGATCAAGAATTGTTTTTAGTAAAAGCTGGAACCTAAGGTTTTGTCGTTCACTACCAACCCAATGCACACCTTCAGGCATTGCTCCGTGTTGTAGAAATTGATTTTCGTAAGCCGCCTTTGAAAGTCTATCGAAATTTTTATCTCTAGAAGTCATCGGCGTTTATCCTACTCGGTTTTGTGACGAGGGCATATTTGATTTGAATGATACTCATTAAAGTGTGACATTGTATCGATAACAAATCGATAAAATAAACATTAATTACTGTTTGTGTTAGGCATAAAAAATGAAATTTATTTTTATTGTTATTTTAATTTTAACTAACTTTTTAACTTATAAGTTTCATAGCGATATAAATGGTTACCTATCAAATATATCATTTAAACAATTTCGTCCTGGTAAAGCGGATCCAATCGTCGCTGAGGTAGAGCTAACTACAACCTGTGGCCTTATGACTGAAGCATATGTTGTCGTTGATTTGGTTACAAATAAATCGGTGCCATTTAAATTCCGTAGAACTAATATTAAAACAGTAGAAGGAAATATGCTTCAGGTGCAGCTCAACAAGAAATTTTCTTCTGTATCCGTGGATTTTGCACCACAACCTGCTAAGAAGAAAGTTAGAATGAACCTAGCTTGTGAAAATGACAGCAGTTTAAAGGATACCTTCAAGTCAATTAACAATACATTTAATAACTAAACCCAAGAATTTCGCAGAACGCTATGTCAGTCATGGTCTTTAGCTGCGCATTTACTATCTCAGTCCACTTTTCTGTTCCAAAAGCGTCAATAAACTCACCATCAACTTTTTGTAGGGTAGACCGGCACTCACCATAGCTTCCTGGTTTGATCGCAGGACCTGAACCGTGGCATTTAAGAAGCGTATTCCCTAAATATTTTTGGTCAGTGTCTTGGTAGATTATTGATGTTCCTGTTACAGTGCGACCTGTAGTATTTTTTACCTGTAACGATATCACATAGTTGGCTATCGACCCTTTGGTATCGCTATCAAACTCAAGGCTTACACTGCATGGGACTGGTTCCGCCTGCGCCTGCGCCGAGCTTGATAGTGCAAGCAGTGGTAAAGCTGCCAAGAAACTTAATAATAAATAATGGTTTGACCAGATTTTCATAAAAACTTTCCTAACACTAACATTTTCTGTTAATCATATCGAGAGCCTCGCGGCAGGAACATAAGCCTGTCTTTATAGTTTGTCAGAATCGAAAGCAAACAGTCTAACTGCGCCAATCTCTTTTGGGCCCACTATCCAGATGTACAAAGCTAGAGTAATGGCCAACTCCCCCGTTAGTAATAACTCGTGCCACCTTTGCAATTTGGGTTGGTGATTTACTAGGTATTGAAAAGTCGATTGCTTTACCAAGTATATGCAAAGAATTTTTTGCGACCCTGTTACTTCGTGCCCGCAGGTAATTATTTGTTTTTTGCGAACGAAATCCTGAGTGAATATTAACCTGAAGAAAACTTTGTGCATCTGCAAATTGGCCACAGACATTAAAAAAATCACAGAGAATATTTTCATCAAGATCCTTAACTTGGTTCATCCTCCAATCACGCAATAGATAGTTTATTTTTTTCTGTGCATACAGTGATAGTTTTTGCCCTGCTTTTAATTTTAAACGTAATGTTTCTTTCGTATTTAAGTTCAAAAGGGCAAGGTTTTGTGTATGATTAATTTTCGCAGGTTTACGTACTAAGTTTTTCCAAGAATATGTCGGATCTAATTCTGGTTCTGGATCATGAAAAAGACCAAATTTGTTTTGATGGTTATCTTTTTGTGGAATTGCGGTAGGTGATGAAAATAGCCCATGCCCACCCTGCAGTTTAACAAGAGGCGATGCCGAAAGAGTGGATGGCACCAAGCAAAGTCCTAGAAATGTTCGACGTGATATCTTGTAGAGTTGAGACATAATAGAGATAGGCAATTAATGTACCAAGTCTTTAACTTATTCAGTCTTGGAAGTTTACCTCCAAAAGATCTAACACAATTGTGCTATAATTTAAGTGGTTGGTAACGTCATCTAACGCTTTATAAAATAACTCCTGAACAGGTACATCACTTCTAATAAGGAAGGATTCTTCCGTATCAGAAAGTTCCTTATGAATTATTTTTTTGTTAATAATCAGGTCTTTCGAATTGTCTTGATCCCCAATGAACGAGACCCGAATAACTGCGGATCTGATAGTTTTTTGCGTTAAATTATGTATTGAAGGCATAATTCGAAAGGCCTTGACGGTTCCATAAACTTTTTTACGCTCGAGTTTATGCAAGTATAAAATCAAGACTGCTTCATCAAACGGTGAGTTGGTGCAAAAGAAGTTTTTGTAGACGGCTGGTTCGCAATAAAATGCTATTTCGTCGATATGGGTTATTTTTTTATGTTCGGCAGCGTTTAAATTTAATGGTGATGCCAAATAAAAAAATGTACTTACGTAAAAGAATAAAATTTTAGGCATAGTAGAATTTTTCATACTTCAATGTAGAATTTTTTTTGTATTCTTTTATATATCGCGGTGTACATGTCCTTGGTTTCGACTGAATCAAAAGCAAACTTACGTCCAGCAAGCATTTTTTCACATTCAACGCGGAAATAAGTGAGCATTCCCGCCATTTGCTGTTCAATCTTTTCAATGCTCTGCAAGGCAAACTTTACATCTTTAGCTTCTAAGTACTCATTCTTAATTGCCGCCTGTAGCCTTTGAATTGATGAGGCCTTAACCTGCGCTAAAGAAGATCGTGCGGTATTTGAAATAACTCTTACTTTTTGAATTGCTGTATCAATGTCTTGATCACTCGGTCTTGGCAACTGACAAACCATAACGTTATTTGACATTGATTTAACTTTTATTTTGTGATCGCGCAGCACTTCTTTGATGTGTGGAATGTATTCATCTCCACTGTACCGAACATCAATTGTAGTTTCAGTTGAGCGTTCTTTAATGATCTCTACGTATGACCCAAGCTTTCGAGGCCTAAATTTCACCCAAACCGTAACAGTTTTAAATATCTGTCCAAAGTCATTTAACGCTATGGACCCTTGTGAATTTTCAACAAACGCCTTTATCACATCAAACATTCGTTCTTTTGAACTTATGATATAGGTATTTTCGCTTGGCTTGAGCTTGAGAACACCAATATCTATCTTTTTTTCTTCTTTTTTTTCTTCTTTTTCCGTATTCTCTTCAGACATGATTTCCTCCGTCACTATAATTTGCCTGATGGTAAGGTTTTAGTCTATTTTTAATGTTTAGATCGATTACTTTATGATCTGGTTGAGCACTTCATCACAATTTCTCAAATTAGCCACAATATTTTTGATACCGTCAAAAACACTATTATCTGTTAAATCAATATCAGGTTCTTGATAAGATATTAGCGCGAAATAGGTCTTATCTCCCCAAATACCGTCAATTTTTCCATTATATCCGTATCTCCTCAAACATTTTTGAGTTGTCCGGCGATCATCATGGCTAGTGTTATAGAACTTTTCTCGTAAAGTTAACAGATCTAAACCATAAGCGGCCTCTTGAATTAATCCACTCCCTGATTGGTAGTTTGCTGGAATAACATCTGTTTTCACAGGTTCAGTGCTTGGATCTATTATAATGTCCACAGAAGTTGATAGTGGCAATTGATTACTGAGAATACTACCTGAATAAAAAAGCGCATCCATGTTTCCATTAGCTTTTGCGTGCTCCTGTTCGGTTTTTACTTCCTTTGAAAGTATTGGAACGTTCTCGCAAGCTACTTGGCTGGTTTCGATGCATGTTTCGCTAGAGTTTCCCAGATTTGGACAGATAAGGCCCATTAACAAAAAAGTGAAAGCTGGCCTAAAGCGTTTAGCTCGCGTTATTTTTTTAAAATCCATGGTGTGGCTTCATCATCTCAATTGTTTTATAAGTAGGTTATAGCAATAACTATACCAATATTATCGTTACATATTTTTAGATAAACGTGTCTCTTCTTTCAAACCAAGAAATATTGCAAAATGTCAGGTATATGATAATCTGTAGAGGGGCTGATGAAGGAATTGATCATGAACGTAGTAGCAAATGTTAAAATTGCCCGTGGGACATTCGAAGAATGGACCACTTTTTATAATTCTTACGAAACAGAGCGCCATAAATTTATTAAAGATGAACAAATTGAAAAAGTTTCAGAGGTTATGGCAAAAATTTCATTTACCATCACTGATATGGATGGACTGACTAAGTTATCATCTTCGCCAGATATACTTAAGGAAGAAGATCGTCTTGGCGTGACAGTAGAAATTATTGAAGAATAAATTTTTTTTAGCAAAATGGTATGAAATTTGCTCTCCAGTCACTCGGAGGCTCATATGTTTTTAGCACAGATAATAGCACCAGCTTTACTAGTACTTGTCTTATTTGGAGTAGGGCATGCATTTGTACAGAGTAACTATTCTGGAATATATACCCCAAAAGCAGTCTTGGATGCACCAGAACCTGGGGAGCCCGAGGAAGCACTGTCCGAAGCGGCAGCCCGCGCGTTTGAACAAGAATCGTTCTCAGAGAAGGAAAAATCAGAATTCCGCCTGATGCCTGACAAATATAACTATTTGAAAATTGAATATGTATTCCAAGGTTCAGTCCTTGGAGAAAATAGTTTGTTCAGTTTGGAAGTTGCAGTCGCAACAAAGCAGCCGGCTGTATTGTCAGACTTCTTCATTAAAGCCCTGCGCGAAATGGAGCCTGATTTGGTGGCTGAGACCACCGTCCTCATTCTAGAGCCAACCCGTGAACAACTAGAGACTGTTTCGGGACGAGAAGAAATTACTAATAAAATTTTAGTTGGATTGAATGCGTATCTGGAGCGCGAGGGTATGAGACCAAACATAGACTTTGCCTATATCATCAATGTGAATATAGTTTGATAACTGGCACGTAAATTGCTGCAGTGAGTTTAAATTTTTATTGAGGTTCGACATGAAAGATACGTTTAATGCAAGTAACTCTCCCGACAAGGTAGATCACTTTATTTTTGAGTGTGAGATTTTTGACAAATCGGATGAGTTGGTCAATTCGCGAGAAATTCAAATTGAGATTGCTCATTCTGAACTTCTTTTACCAGAGCTGAATCTCTATTAAATCGTTTTTCAAACTATTTTTTTTTCGAATTGCGTGCTGACATATACAGCTTAATTAATAAAGCCATTATGCAAATCGTGAGAGGGATGATTATGATATCTTTTGTAGATAATCCACCCTCAGTATTAGCTAATTGGTAGACTGAGTTTGCTAAAAAAACAATTAAAATAACCCAAACGAATGCAACCCGAGTTTGTCTACATATCTTACATGGTTTTTCCATTTTTAATTGGTATTCTGGAGTACTGTTGAAGTAAATCAATATTTAGGCTATCAACCGTCTCATGGAGATTGCTGGTTTAAACAAGACTGTATCTGAGCATCAGTATGCTGATACAAGGGCATCTGGAAGCACTAACTATTCAAACGTGCCACAGAGCTCCAGGGCAGCTATTTATCCTATAAATAATATTCGCAAATCTGGGCACTCCACGGAAAGCCAATCAAGAATATTTAGCCCTTACACATCTCCGTCTGCCGTCCATGTCGAAAATAAAGCACTTGCCCAAGCGTCTGGTGGACCAATTTTCCAACATAACATCGCAATTACAAAATATCATCACGTGTCCATGACCCCAAAACCCCGCTCAAATCAATCAATGAATATTTTGGCGTGATCTACCTACAGCTTTAAACTTTTATTACGGATCCATTTGTAGTGCTAAGGACTGCCTTCAGGTAATTAGATGTTCTGGTAAGGTATAAGTTTAGGAAAAAAGCATTTTTAAAGAAAAAAGTGATTTTCGCCAGAAAATATATGCCAGTACTTAGTCGTATATTTTTTCCCAACTTTCAATTATGTCTGAAATGTATTTGCTGCAAGCCAACAAATTTGGATTTTCGTGCTGGCCGGAAATTACAGTATCCTGCACGGTTAACTTACAGAACTCATAGAGCTTAAAAAGATTGTTAGCGAGTTCGCCACCTTTGTCGAAATCCAGACTTTTCTGAAGAAAATATATTGAAAGAAGTGCTGTC
>JAFMEA010000073.1 GCA_017856985.1 Planktomarina sp. | reverse complement strand
TACGGTTCAGCCCGTAACCTTTATAATTTTAATATAGATAACGCGTATTAAGGGACCACGATATGAACAAATATGATCGCGGAATCCCGCACACCACCCCCCGACAGTCAGCCACTTTTAACCAAGACGTTAATAGTGATATACGACGTGCTGCTGCTACTGGAATCTATGACATACGGGGCGGGGGGGCGAAGCGAAAACTGCCAACCTTCGACGACCTTCTATTTTTAGGAGCCTCTATTTCGCGCTATCCATTAGAGGGATATAGAGAGAAATGTGACACCAACGTTACAATTGGTGGGCTAAATGCCAAGAATCCTATCCATCTAGACATCCCTATCACAATCGCTGGTATGTCCTTTGGGGCGCTCTCTGGTCCAGCAAAAGAGGCCTTAGGCCGCGGTGCGTCTGAAGCAGGTACATCTACGACTACTGGCGACGGCGGCATGACGCAGGAGGAACGTGGTCACTCTTCAAAATTGGTATATCAGTACCTCCCCTCGCGCTATGGAATGAACCCCAATGATTTACGTAAAGCCGATGCTATTGAAATTGTTGTGGGCCAAGGTGCAAAGCCAGGTGGCGGCGGTATGCTCCTCGGTCAAAAAATTAGTGACCGAGTTGCACAAATGCGGAACCTACCAAAAGGCATAGATCAGCGCTCAGCATGTCGCCATCCTGATTGGACCGGTCCGGATGATTTAGAAATTAAAATTCTAGAACTTCGTGAAATTACAGGTTGGCAGGTGCCAATTTATGTCAAAGTTGCAGGCGCGCGCCCCTATTATGATACTACTTTGGCAATAAAAGCTGGAGCTGACGCTATTGTTCTTGATGGAATGCAAGGTGGAACTGCCGCCACACAAGACGTTTTTATTGAGCATGTTGGACAACCAACTTTAGCAATTGTCAGGCCAGCAGTTAAGGCTCTCCAAGATTTAGGAATGCACCGAAAAGTACAGCTTATTCTTTCTGGTGGAATTCGCAGTGGTGCTGATGTTGCCAAGGCCATGGCTCTGGGAGCAGATGCGGTTGCAATCGGCTCGGCCGCGTTGATCGCCTTGGGAGATAACGATCCTAAATGGGAGGCGGAGTATAATAAGTTAGGCACAACTGCAGGCGCATACGATGACTGGCATGAGGGTCAGGACCCTGCGGGTATTACAACGCAAGACCCAGAATTAATGAAACGGTTCGATCCCATTGAAGGTGGAAGGCGCCTTCGGAATTATTTAAAGGTTATGACATTAGAAGCACAAACTATCGCCAGAGCTTGTGGTAAAAATCACCTACACAACTTGGAACCAGAGGATTTGGTAGCTTTAACTATGGAAGCCGCTGCAATGGCGCAGGTGCCACTGGCGGGAACCGACTGGTGGCCAGGAAAATCTGGAACATTTTAAAAATAGGGACGCCACTAATTACGAGTGGTTCCCTTTGTAATTGACGCTGGAAATAAGGGAGAGTGACCATGGCAATAAATCTGGAAAAATTCGCTAAAGATAACGGTGTGAAATACTTTATGATTTCTTTCACTGACCTCTTTGGAGGTCAAAGGGCAAAATTAGTTCCAGCGCGTGCAATAGCCGACATGCAGGAAGATGGTGCCGGCTTTGCGGGCTTTGCTACATGGCTAGATATGACGCCAGCACATCCAGATATGCTCGCTGTACCAGATGCAGAAGCTGTAATCATTTTGCCATGGAATAAGGAAATTGCATGGGTGCCCAGCAACTGCGTTATGGAGGGTGAAGATGTTGCCCAAGCACCACGCAATGTCCTGCGTCGGTTGATAGCAGAGGCCGCCAGCAAAGGCATGCACGTAAAAACCGGTATAGAAGCTGAGTTTTTTCTTTTAACTCCTCAAGGTGATCAAATTTCTGATCCCTATGACACAGCCGCAAAACCTTGCTATGATCAGCAGGCATTCATGCGTCGCTTAGATGTGATAAGAGAAATAAGTGACTATATGTTAGACCTGGGATGGGGCGCCTATCAAAACGACCACGAAGATGCGAACGGCCAATGGGAAATGAACTGGGATTTTGACGATGCGTTGAAAACTGCAGACAAGCATAGTTTTTTCAAATTTATGGCTAAAACTGTTGCCGAAAAACATGGCTACAGGGCCACATTTATGCCGAAACCTGTTGAAGGTTTAACTGGTAATGGATGTCATGCGCATATCTCCGTTTGGGATGCTCCAGGCACTGCTGCAAAAACAAATATTTTCGCAATGGATGCAAACCAAACTAGCCAGACAGCAGAATTAGGCCTTTCTGAAAAGGGAAGATGTTTTTTAGGTGGCATCATGAAACATGCCTCAGCGTTGGCCGCAATTACAAATCCAACCGTAAACAGTTTCAAACGGATAAATGCCCCACGTACCACTTCAGGAGCAACCTGGGCGCCAAATACCGTAACCTGGACTGGTAATAATAGAACCCACATGGTCAGGGTCCCAGGTCCTGGACGGTTTGAGTTACGTTTGCCAGATGGCGCCGTTAATCCCTATTTATTGCAAGCCGTGATCATTGCAGCAGGCTTGTCAGGCATATCCTCTCAAGCAGACCCCGGTAAACGGCACGACATTGATATGTATGCTGAAGGGCACAAAGTCCGTGGCGCGCCAAAGCTTCCACTAAATATGTTGGATGCATTGCGGGCATACGACCGGGACAAAGGCCTAAAGTCTGCCATGGGTGAAGAGTTTTCAGCAGCATTCCTTAAGATGAAGTACTCGGAGTGGAACGACTTCTGCGGTCATTTCAGTGATTGGGAAAAGGTAAACACTTTAGACATCTAATCCGAGACTAATAGGAAAAAATATGACAAAACGTGTAGCAATTATCGGTGCAGGGCCATCTGGAATGGCGCAATTGCGTGCATTCCAGTCTGCTAAGGATAAAGGTTCCGACATACCAGAGGTTGTTTGTTTCGAAAAACAGTCTGACTGGGGAGGCCTATGGAATTATACGTGGCGCACTGGTGTGGATGAATACGGGAACCAGTGCCACGGTTCTATGTATCGTTACCTTTGGTCTAATGGACCAAAAGAAGGATTAGAGTTTGCTGATTATACCTTTGAAGAACATTTTGGTAAACCCATTGCGTCCTATCCACCCCGCGCAGTTTTATTTGATTATATCAAAGGACGCGTAGAGAAAGCCGGCGTGCGCAATATGATCAGATTTTCAACTATTGTACGGGACGTTCGCGCAATAAAAAGTGGTGGGTTTGAAGTGACGAGTCGAGATGAAGTCTCTGATACCGATAAATCCGAATTCTTTGATAAAGTAATTATAGCTATAGGCCATTTTAGCGTACCGAATGTTCCAGAATACCCAGGCTTTGATCAATTTAACGGTCGCCTAATGCATGCGCATGACTTTCGAGACGCCCGCGAATTTGCAGGCAAAGATCTACTGATTCTGGGGACGTCATATTCTGCGGAAGATATTGGATCACAATGTTGGAAATATGGCGCGAAATCCATAACCGTGGCACATCGTACTGCACCCATGGGCTACGATTGGCCTGAAAATTGGAAAGAAGTCCCAAAGCTGGATCGCGTCGAGGATCGTACGGCTTACTTTATTGACGGCAGCAGTAAGGATGTTGATGCCATTATCCTATGCACTGGCTACAAGCATCACTTTCCATTCTTATCAGACGATCTTCGTTTGAAAACGGCAAACCGATTGGTAACGGCAGATCTGTATAAAGGCGTGGTGTGGAACAAAAATCCTTCGCTGTTTTATTTAGGCATGCAAGATCAGTGGTACACTTTTAATATGTTTGACGCACAAGCCTGGTGGGTGCGTGATTGTATTATGAACAAAATCTCACTGCCTGATAGTGCATCGATGGCCCAAGATGTCATTGACCGTATAGCCGCAGAGGACGCCATTGAGGACGACTATGGTTGTATCGAATATCAAGGCGCCTATACAATGGAACTTATTGAAGAGACCGACTATCCAAGTTTTGATATTACAGCATCAAATAAAGCCTTCTACGAATGGAAAAAACACAAGAAGAAGGGCATTATGGACTTTCGAAACTATGGATACGTAAGCCCAATGACCGGAACCAAGGCCCCGGAGCATCATACAGCATGGAAAGATGCATTAGATGACAGCTTAGAAAGCTATCTAAATATATAAAAATTCATAAAGTAACAAATAAGATTTCTATTTTATGACCTCGGCCTAGATTTTGTAGGGTCGTAGTGGGCGAAAGGAACTATCCTTGCCGGTAAACGCTTCATGTGACCATCCAAAAGACCAATCTCAACTATTGTGTCTAATTCATGATAGGCCACATCTACACGAGCTAGCGCAATATTTTTTCCCAAAATGGGTGATCGCATAGACGAAGTCACCTCACCAATCTGTGCGCGCCCTACGTGCACGCACGCACCATGGGTCACATCGATGTTACTATCAATTTCTAGGCCCACTAATTTACGGGATGGTGTTTCTTTACGTCGGATTAGTGCATCACGCCCAACAAAATCATCTGTCTTTGATTTTAGAGGTACAGTGAACCCTACGCCGGCCTCAAAAGGATCAGTTTGATCACTAAAGTCGTAACCAGCAAAGATTAGGCCTGCCTCAATTCGCACCATATCCAGGGCTTCTAGACCCATAGGCTTCAAACCATGATCTTTCCCAGTTGCCCAGACCGCATCAAATACTGTTTCAGCATGTTTCGGGTGACAAAATATTTCATAACCTAACTCACCCGTATATCCTGTGCGCGAAATAACAATTGGTACACCCTGATCATCTCCAATTCTGGCTGGAGCAAACCGAAACCATGCAAGCTCCTCTAAAGTTGGTTGATGCGGTGCTGTCCAAATTATTTTTTTCAGTAAATCTCGGCTCTCAGGTCCCTGCACCGCTATATTATGCTGCATATCAGTAGAAGAGCGAACCAAGACCTTTAGATCTAACTTTTTGGCCTGCTCGCGGATCCACTCGCCACCATAATCTGAACCGCCAATCCAGCGAAAATTGTCCTTACCAAGGCGAAAGACTGTCCCATCATCGATCATCCCACCGTGCTCATAACACATAGCTGTATAAACAACGCCACCGACAGGAAGGGTCTTCATATTCCGCGTGAATATATACTGACAAAGGGCCTCAGAATCTGGCCCCGTAATCTCAAACTTTCTTAAGGCACTGAGATCCAACACTACAGACTTTTCACGGCAGGCATAGTATTCCTCTAATGGGCCAACCTGTGAGAAACAGTTTGCCAACCAATAACCATTATACTCAATAAAGTTGCGCGTATGCTTTGCAAAGTTATTATGAAAGCCAGTTTCTTTTGTCATCTGAGGCTCCGATTCTGGCGTGGCCCGAAAAGCCATCGCGCGTTTGAAAGGTTCTGCACCGTCATAAGTCCGTACGTGTATATCAGTTAGGTTCCAACCATTTGCAGGCGTTGTGTCATCCGGGCATGAAGAGCTGACGCAAACCAGGTCTGTAAGCGCACGTAAAAGTACATAATCGCCAGGACGAGACCATGGCTCATCACCATACATTACGCCATGATGATCTATCGCAGTATTAAAAAAGAAATTAATGGCCATCCAACCTGCACGAGATGCAACGCCGTGCTCACTTAAAACTTGGTTAAAGTTCTCCGAACAGTTCGGATGACCAGGATAACCAATGTCATCATAATATTTGGCGGCGCAGGCTAAGGCAAAAGCATCGTGTCTACCACATGTGTCTTGAATGACTTCCACAAGCGGCAACATATCTTGATCATAATACTTGGCATGCAAACCTGGCATAGGATAAGCATGGCCCATAAGGGTACGAGTTGTGGTCACATCTAAAGCGTGTTCAACAGCTTTATCGAGCTTTCGCGCTGAAAAACATTGGAAATCCGAACATTGGCGCCCATCCACATCATAAATCTGTATATAGTCTCCAGCCTTAACAAAGTAGCTTTGAGCCGTCGCAGGATGAATCCTAATGTCGGAAAGCGGGTCTGCAAGAGGGTCGGGTAACTCAAATTTTGTAATCTGCTTTATAACTGCGCGCTTGAGCATCACCACCAAAGGTGTGGCCGTATTCTGCAACGTGAAATCCATTATTCCACCAGGTGCCGCAATTACAACACTACCATCTCGTTCAACCATAAAATGTGCTGTATCCTTGGCCGCTGTTGTAGCATCGAAGTACTCGACAGCGTTAGACTTAGCTAGATCAACACCGCGGGCTTCTAATCCTAACCATACAGACCTCAAAGAAGGATCTTGGCTAGATAGTAATTTCTTCAGCCCAGTCCCGTTTGAATTGGACTTTTTCCCTAAGATTCCAGCGTCACTTTTGCCTTTACTATCTAAGGCCAAGAGTTCGCACACTTGCCCTCCCTCTTCATTAATTACGGTAATACGATCGCCTGTTTTCACTGAAATCAGAATTGCACCACACCCCTGTACAACATGGCGCTCAGTGCCTGGTTGTAATGAGAACACTGAGGGCGAAAAAACTTCACTCGGCTTGGGAGGTCCAGACTGCACCGTAGGATATATATCATCCAGCATATTTCCATCTCCAAACTACTTAATTTGCATTAGCGGAATAAATCTTTAATTAGAAGAATATCCGATTAGCCCCAATTCAGCAAGAACCAGATAACATTCATGAATAACAATCAAATTAATTTTATGGATTGGGTCTTATTTATAATATCAGTACCTGGATTAATTATTTGTTCACTTGGGACTGTTTGGGGAGTTTGGGGTTTCATTTTCTGCTAATGGCGTTCCTTATCTTTTCAATTCCTTTCTTTCGGGCTGTTAAATGATTATTTCATTAACTCTAGGGACCTTAGCCGCTTTGTGTTGGGGCACCCATGATATCTGCATTCGTTACATAAGCCAAAAAACTGGTATATTTTCTGCCATTTTTACGGTCCTAACATTTGGGGCCATAATCCTTGCGCCTGTGTGCCTGTACTTCGGAAACTGGCAGGATCTAACTGGCCCTGCTATCTGGCACTCCGGTATTTCCGGTGCGCTATTCACGCTGGCTAGTATTGGTTTGTACAAGGCATTTGCTATAGGCCCAGTAAGTTTAGTTGCCCCCATCGTGGGCTCCTATCCAATTATGTCGATGGGTTTAGCTATCTGGAATGGCGGGTCGATTACACTGATCCAAATAATGTCCGTGTTTGGAATACTTCTAGGTATCACAATAATTGCACACGGAGACAATCATAGCAGCACTCAAAACCGTAAGTATGCCATCGTATGGGCAGTTTCCAGCGCTGTAGGTTTCTTTGGCAGTTTTGCATTTGGCCAGGCTGCCGCGGGATTGGGAGCAGAACTGCCCGTAATCTGGCTTGCACGGATTGCTGGTATAGTTGCACTACTTTTCATCACTGTGCCTCTTCGTTTAGATATACTTCCTAATCTGAGACAAGTCCCCACACTAGCAGTGATGGGCCTGCTCGATGCAATTGCGTTAGCAGTGGTAATTTATGCAGGTACCCAAGAATTTGCAGTATTTGCAACAGTAACCGCATCCACATTTGGTCTGGTCACAGTAGTTTTGGCTTGGGTATTTTTGAAAGAAAAAATGTCTCCAAAACAGTGGCTTGGTGTCACTTTAGTTTTTACAGCCATCGGACTTATAGGTCTCAAATGATATTTAACCCACATATCATAAAAATCTCAAATCCCATTTAGATAAAAAAGTTAGTTTTTGTAAATTTATATTTCTTGTTGAAAGTGCTTAATGACAGATTTAATTGGGTTTTGGGCTGCTTGACCAAGCCCACAAATAGAAGCATCAGCCATAGTGGTAGTAA
>JAFMEA010000072.1 GCA_017856985.1 Planktomarina sp. | reverse complement strand
GTGTTATTAAATTCAATCAAGTTCAGAGTACTGCGACCACGATCGGGTTATTCTTAATAATAGCGGGTGTCGTGATAGTTAACTTGCTCTGTCAAAACATCCGCCTAAAAATACGGACGAAGCCGTGGAGACCACACCACGAGACGGCTCTGCGTGATGCTAGCGCCATAATCAGGATAAAAAAGTTATGCACTTTGCTTTTATTTTACAAAATTAGCAGAATAAGTTTGACCATTAAGTTGGAAGGTAATTGTTGAATGTGAATACTCTTCCATTTGGGTTTCAACAGTCCTATATTTTCTTGAGCAGACCTCTTTCTTTTCGTAACCAACAATTTGTTCAGAATTATTTTTTTGGCTTTCGTTTGCTAAAGCTCCACCTAAAACAGCCCCTACTGCGGCGCCTCCATCTTCTTTCGTAATTACTTTACCCAGTATCCCACCCATAATTGCACCACTAACAAAAGCACCAACATCATCTGTTCCAGTGCCAGTATTTTGATATACGGGCAGCTTTTGAATTTCGCATTTAGTAACAGGAATATCTTCATAAATTGTTTCAAATGAGAAGTTATCTACAACAGTTCCTCCAGTGACCTGCCGACTTCGCTTTTCAACATAAGTACCCGACGATGGGTCAGACCGGCATTGTGTTAGGTAGCGAGTGTAAGCATATTCACTTTGTCTACCCCATTGCCCATCATTCACTGTTCCAATGATTTGCTGCAAGTTTCTCACTCGAAAAGCACTAGATGCATTATTTTTAAGGCTGTCATACTCGTACATTGCTTCACTCAAACGACCGCAATCCATTGCATTTGCCGATGACCCTAAAACGCAGAGAAATATGATTTTAAATATAATTTTATGCATTGAAAAATATACCTATATTTTGTGATAATGTTAACTAATACTTCTATTCTAACTGTTGTTTTATTTAGTTACTTTTACAACCGCAAACTTTATGCATCATTTTTTGGCACTCTTTTTTGCCTAGATCGGTGAAGGCCAAACAAAATTGGGGCTAAAAATTTTGAATATACAATATTTGCCACAAATTTTATCGGCGGCATCTTAACAATCCTAGATAAAACCCTGTAATAGGGGAGCCTGGACCATATTTCTAGAAAAGCATCGACTCCTACCATTGTTTTTCCATCTAGCCTGGCATGTAGTTTTTCTGCTGCTTGACCTTCACTAATGCCCCATGACCCTAGACTAGCGGGTGAAATAGGGGTGTATAAAATTTTTCCACTTGATATCTTTTCGTAATGCTTAATTTCTTTGTCACAAATGGGACATTCAGAATTATACAAAACCTCTAACTTCGCCATAACTTTACCATACATTACACTACCTACTGTATGTAGTCTCAAGGCCGATACTTTCAACCTGACTTGAGTTATATTGTTAACTTTTTGGTGTTATGGAGATAACCAAAATACTGTTTTGGACAGCAAGTTGATGCAGGTTTAAATCACCTACATCAACATTGAAAATTTTTTTGACTACTCCGCATGTTTCCATGGACCAAAATCTTTACCAGACTCGACAATTTCATACATGACGCAAGGCTCATCACCTAACACCCAACCATCATGTCCTGGCGCAAAATAATAAGCATCTCCAGGTCCAACTTCAATTCTTGATCCGTCGTTGTGCGAACAACCCAAACGACCAGAAATAACCACGCCGACATGGCCCGCTTGGCAACTATCTCCACCAACGGTCGGCTTGATACACTCAGACCAAACCCAACCTGGTTCCAGCACCAGCTTTGAAGCATTAACGTTGCCTAATTTGACTATTTCCACTTTTGCTTTTGGTGGATTTTTTACTTCATCTGCGTCACTGAAATTTTTGCAATATAAATTTGCCATTTTTTTTACCTTTAATATCTATAATTAACATGGCAAAAAGGCTATAAACATTCATTTTTAGTTACAAGTATAAATTTTTAGCCGCCATCTTAAAAAGTTTATAAAATAAAAAAACAAAAGCGTCATTTAATAATTGCCAATCGTTCGAAAAATGTGACCAAGATATTATCGTACAAGCAGACTTAATCATTTGGCAGAAAGGATCGTAATGTCTTACATTGAAGCTGGGAGCAGTGTGATAGTCGTGTCAGAGTCAGGCGTGGAAGCGGAAGCAATTGTAGTTTCATCCTCTGCCAAAAAAGTTCGAGTTAACATGCAAGGCGTCCCATTAGACTTTCTTACCGATAGTAAAGGAAATTGGGTTGCCAATTTTTCTGGGTTAAGTTTCTCATTATTAGAAAAATAACAAACCATTCATTTGAGTAATCCATCCAATAAAGTTACTATTTTCTAGAGCTCATCTTGAGCGCGACTACTTGTCGGAAACTTTGTGTTATGATTAAGATATTTAATTTAATCCACAGGAGACTTTAAATGACTAAATCCGCTCTTATAATTGCCACTATATTCATTCTAACTGCCTGCGATATACCTTTTATTCCCGGTATTTAATTTTCCTTAGATAACAATATTAAAGGTTAATAATTGCAGATCACGTATAGGCGGGCCTGTCTCTAAAAATTTATCGAGTTTAATGTTACGACACCCACCTAGTGCTGTCAGTTAATTTACTGAATATGGAGTAACCATTTTAGAGAATAACGGACATGTTTCTTTGGACATCTGCAACTGATAAAAAATAATTATATCATCATCCACTTTTAGGAAAGATTTATGAAAGTTATTACAGCTGGATCACTGCCTACAAAAAAAGCGCCAGCAGAGTGGTTTACGGGTACCGTGTGGCTAAATCCAATAATTGAGGCTCCCAAACCTGCAAGAGTTCATGCATTAACTGTAACCTTTGATCCAGGTTCTAGAACAGCATGGCATACGCACCCATTGGGTCAGACATTGCACGTTGTCAGCGGCATTGGACTTGTTGGGGTTAGAAATGAGCCCCCACAGATTATAAAAACTGGAGATAATGTCTGGATACCACCAGACGAGGAACATTGGCATGGCGCAACGGCCGATAGCATCATGGTGCATATTGCAATTCAAGAAGCCTTAAACGGGCGTGTCGCTGATTGGCTAGAAGAGGTATCTCAGCACGACTACTCAATCTCCACTGGGCACTAGAAAACAAAAGACTACGCAATTAATTTACAGATTTTCATTTTGTTTCTGCAGTTTCCAATAAACATGAATTTAACTCATACCTCATAAAGTTGGTCTAATAACATTGTCATAAAGACAGCTTTCAACTACCAGTTTTTTATGGAGTTATCTGCACTAAAATTTAAAGATTTTCGCGTTTACGTAGCTGGAAATATATTCTCCCTCAACGCACTTTGGATGCAAAGAATTACTATAGGCTGGATAGCTTGGGAACTTACGTCATCCGCTACTTTTGTCGGTTTTATTGCTTTCATAAATTTTGTACCATCGATGATTATGGGTCCACTTTTTGGGGTTTTAATCGATAGGATTCCTATAAAGAATGCAGCAATAGCAACCCAGTTTATGCTATTTATAATTGCGTTAAGCTTTTGTCTTTCTTTTACTTTTGGACTTATGAATGAGGTGATATTAGCCATAGTCTCTGCATCATCAGGACTAATTGCTTCTGCGTATAACCCTGTAAGAATGTCACTTGGCCCGAGGTTAGTTGGTCATGACTCCATTTCATCTGTCGTTACAATTGGTGCCATAAATTTTAATCTTGCAAGATTGATAGGTCCTGCAATCGGTGGTTGGATAATTACTGTGTGGGGCGTTGGCATTGCTTTGCTCATCCAAACACTGTGCTATCTACCCTTCATATTTGCCTTAAGTTTATTAAGCCCTCGTGAACTGCCATATTCAACTTCTATTAAGGAGCCATTCCTAAGCGCTCTGAGATCTGGCATTCGTCATGTTTCTGGCAATTCGTTCATAAGTCGTGCGCTTTTGATCACTGCTCTTTTTGCATGCCTCATTCGTGGCACATTAGAAATCCTTCCAGTCATTGCGGATGGTATATTTAGCAAGGGCGCTATCGGGCTCGGGCTTTTAACATCTAGTGCAGGGCTTGGGGCGCTTTCTGCCGGTTTGGCAAAAATCTTTATGCCAAGGCAGAAAGTGGGAGAAATCCCAAAAATCGCAATTTTAAGTGCTTTAGCCGGTATTATTCTGATACCAGTAGTGGGGTTTTCTAAATCGTGGGAACTAACTATTGCATGTATTGCATGCCTTGGATTTGCAAGTACCGTTTCTGCAATTTCAATTCAAACAGCAATCCAAATTGATCTAAATGATAACCTTCGCGGCCGAGTAATGAGCCTCTGGATAATGGTTAGTATGGGCGCTGCCGCCATTGGCGCATTAATCATGGGCGGACTTGCTGATTATATCGGGTTACCGATAGCACTTGGTTTAGCTGGAAGCCTAGGGAGCCTGATTTTAGTAATATTTTTATTGAAAAGTCTAAAAACTTTGACCCCTAGATAAAGTTTTTTATGAGGATGCGCCGGGGCCAACCAACACACCGGCAACCGACAACTTTATAGGCCATTAATCATTAACAGAAGTTACTAAGTTAATCTGTAGCATCCACCCCACTCGCCTTTTGCGCCATCGATATAAACAATTTGCGTTCTTCAACACTAAGATGTGCGAGAATTTCATCCTGCAGCGCCCGAACAGTCAATGTAAGACGTTCAACTGCGTGACTACCTTTAGGACTGAGGCTAACCTCGCGAGC
This sequence comes from Planktomarina sp., assembly GCA_017856985.1. Classification (GTDB taxonomy): domain Bacteria; phylum Pseudomonadota; class Alphaproteobacteria; order Rhodobacterales; family Rhodobacteraceae; genus Planktomarina; species Planktomarina karensis. The sequence goes on along the minus strand of JAFMEA010000072.1, from coordinate 3,233 downwards.
CCTCCGATCCAATTTACTGACAGCCCGAGTTACATAACCCTTTTTTTCCAATCGCTCCACAACTCCACCTATGGTCGCGCGGTCATATGCAATAAGAGTTGCAATCTTTGCCTGCTCAATCCCCGGGTTTACCTTAAGGGCCTGCATTGCCGCAAGCTGGATGGGTGTTAAATCAAACCCCGCTTCCTTCACACGCGACATGAATGCATGCGTAGAAATCTGATGAAGGCGCCGAATTAAGTGGCCAGGATAAGAGTATGTTTCTATCGTTTCTACTTTCTTTTATTAGCTATACTCAAAGTGGACCAGTAACGAAAAAGATACCACATAATTTGTAATAAGTAATAATATGTACACATATTATTTTAGTTGACGGTTTGGCAACGCAGAAATACTAATGCGGTTAAAATAAATGCGATGAGTAAGGAAAACGAAATGCAGTTTCATCATGATGGTTTTCACGCTGGCGATCCAGATATTTATAAGCTGGCCAAAGGCCAAAAAGAGACGATGCTGGATATGCCCAATGAAGTTGATGTATTGATAGTTGGATCCGGGCCCGCTGGCTTGACCCTTGCTGCGCAACTGGCAGCGCATCCAGATATAACTACAAGAATTATTGACCTAAAACCTGGTCCAATGGAGAAAGGCCAAGCAGATGGCATCTCCTGTAGATCGATGGAAATGTTTCAGACATTTAACTTTGCTGAAAAGGTCAAGCGCGAGGCATGCTGGGTCAATGAAACCAGTTTTTGGAATCCAAACCCTGAAAAGCCTAGCGAAATACATCGGACTGGCAGGATCCAGGATGTTGAAGATGGTCTGTCCGAAATGCCACATGTTATTCTCAACCAGGCGCGAGTTCACGACCGTTATTTAGAAGTTATGCAAAATTCTTCAACTCGGCTAACACCCCATTACTCCAGGAAATTAGTTGACCTAACCCGTACAGAAACAGAGGCAACCCATCCCATTACTGTTACCCTTGAACGAAGCGATGCCGGCCATGAGGGACAATTAGAGACAGTCCGTGCCCAATATGTTGTCGGCTGTGACGGCGCACGGAGTGGTGTTCGTAACGCGATCGGGAGGGAACTCATTGGCGACAAGGCCAATCAAGCTTGGGGGGTGATGGATGTGTTGGCTCAGACCGATTTTCCCGACTTTCGTATGAAATCTCTGGTCAAATCTGCGAACGAAGGGAGTATCATCTTCATACCCCGCGAGGGTGGCCATATGGTCCGAGTATATATCGAAATGGACAAACTGGCCAATAACCAACGGATTTCAAAAAGTGATATAGACGTTGAAAAGCTGATCGATGCCACTAATCGTGTACTCAACCCATATACAATTGACGTCAAAGAGGTTGTTTGGTGGTCTATTTATGAAGTTGGCCACAGCGTGACAGACAAGTTTGATGATGTGCCTGCCAAAAATGTGGAAACACAGCTTCCACATATTTTTATAGCTGGAGACGCATGTCATACACATTCTGCCAAAGCAGGTCAGGGTATGAATGTGTCGATGGGGGATACATTCAATCTAGGTTGGAAATTGGTCTTAGTGCTTCAAAAGCGTTGCGATCCTAAGCTTTTGCACACGTATTCTGCAGAACGGCGTACAGTGGCCAAGGACCTAATCGATTTCGACCACGAATGGTCACGAATTATTGGAGCCCCTCCTGAGCCCGGAACTTCCCTAGAGGAGACCCCCAAGTTTCAACAATATTTTATTGAGCATGGCCGCTACACAGCAGGCTTGTCTGTTAAGTATACTCCCTCAACCCTAACAGGTACAGGCGATTGGCAGCATCTTGCCTCTGGCTTTGAAGTTGGCACTAGGTTCCACTCTGCGCCAGTTATACGACTAGCCGATGCCAAACCACTTCAACTGGGACATACGGTTAAGGCAGATGCACGCTGGCGGCTATACGCCTTTGCGGGTTCTGAAGACCCAGCTTTACCTCAATCAGATATAAAAAAGTTCTGTAATTTTCTTCAAACATCTGTTGAATCGCCCTTACAAAAATTCACCCCCCAAAATGCGGACTCTAATACTGTCATAGAGGTCATGGCGGTGTTTCAGCAGTCTCACCAAGACTTAGACATTGGGGCAATGCCAGATTTATTACGACCTAAAGTTGGACTTCTCCAGCTTACTGACTATGAAAAAATGTTCTGTGCAGACCAAGTTGCAGGGGATATCTACACCATGCGTGGAGTAGACCGGAAGCGTGGGTGCGTTGTAATTGTACGCCCAGATCAGCACGTCGCGAACGTACTGCCAATTGATAACTTCAAGGAATTAAGCGCATTCTTCGACGGTTTCCTAATTACCCCACCAGAAAACACCAATCTAGCTTAAATTCATCGTTTAAACATTACACACATGGCGGCGAACTCACATCGTACATTATCAGCCGATCAGCGCATTGCTTAGCCAAAAGTTTGTAGCTGCCTATTTAAGGACGTCAAACAATCAGTACCATCCGGGCCAACGTGAATATCGTCTTCAATACGGACACCTAATTCCCCGCTCTTATATAGCCCTGGCTCCACTGTGAACACCATTCCTTGTGCAATAGGAATATTGTTTTCTCGCATAATTTGTGGTGCTTCGTGGATGTCGTGCCCCAGGCCATGGCCTGTTTTGTGTAAAATTAAATCAGCGTAGCTAGAGTTCTCAAGTACACTAGTTGCCGCATCATCAATAGATCCAACAGGCATTCCAACTCTAACTGCATCCCTGCCCGCCTCATTCGCCAACCGAACTACGTTATAAATTTGTTGATGTTCGTCACTGGCATATTGGCAAAAAAAAGTACGTGTAATGTCAGCGTGCATACCTCCATAAGAAGCTCCAAAGTCAATCAGAAGGCACGCCCCAGGTACAATTGAACCGCCACCAGATGTACCGTGTGGATTTGCCGCTGCCGACCCAGTGAGCACAATTGGATCGAAGGCAAAGCCCTCAGCTCCATGAGACAACATGGCTTTTTGAAGCCTTGACTTCACCTGTAGCTCCGTCTGGCCGACCCGGGTAGCTTCTATTGTCTCCAGCAAGGCGGCCTCACTAATCTTAATCGCACGACTTAAAGCTACAACTTCATTTTTATCTTTCAACATACGTAATTCGGCAAGCGCGGCATCTGCATTGATAACTTGCTTGTTGTGCCAATGGCTCACGAGCAAGGCATATTCAGCCATCCGCATACGCAAACCTTCAACGCC
>JAFMEA010000022.1 GCA_017856985.1 Planktomarina sp. | reverse complement strand
CATTTTTTAAACCCATTTTTTGGTGTAGCTATTGCGGCAATTTTTTTAGGAGAAAGCTTGAGATTCTCTGACATTGTGGGAGTAATTGTGATAATGGCTGGCATTCTATCTGTACAATTAGCTCGTCAGACTTCAGATTAATCTGCTAGGAGTACTTAAGTTTATTTCCGCTGGATAAGAAATTTAATTAAAATTTATTTGAAAAGTATTTCTGAATATTGGTCGAACAATATAAGTCTAAGCAAATGTCCAAAATTTTGATTAGTGAAGCTTCACGAAGTTTTTACACTCATAAGTCACTGATATGATCTACATCACTCAAAGTTGAGACATAGCTGACTTTGAGATCTGGCATGCTGGCTACTGTGTCTTTTAAAGCTGTTTTGCTCGACCAGCGCACAGAATTAAATATTTGGCTAGAAACAGGTTTAATTCTTTTGAGCCCAATAAGCCAATATCCACCGTCCTGTGCTGGGCCAAATGTAGCCTGATTGCTGCCCAAGCTACGAAAAGCGGCCCATATTTCTTTAACGCCAACTTTCGGTATATCAGCTCCAATAATACAAACAGGTCCAGGTGGTAAAAGTCTAAATATAGCTTTCATTCGATTACCCAAACACCCCTTACCTTGCGGAATACGAGCAATATTTGAGGGCCAAAGGTTACTTTTTGTAACCTCACAGTCTGGAGAGATAGACAGGATAAGTTCCCACCTTGGGTCGCTTATACGGCGTAATAGTTGTTTACTTTGATGCCGAAACCACCAAGCGGCAGCAGTCATTCCTATACTCTGTCCTAGCCGTGTCTTTACTCTACCCGCACGTGGTTCTTTGACCATAACTACCAGTCGTCTACGATATTTAGTTGAAATAATCACTCAAAATCCTAGTATAAATTGATTTCAACTGGTGGATTTGTGCAACTTCTACTCGTTCATCTACTTGGTGCATAGTTTTACCCACAAGTCCAAACTCTATTACCGGACAGTGAAGTTGAACGAAGCGGGCATCTGAGGTTCCGCCGCTTGTTGAAAGTATAGGCTTACGGTTAGTCTCAACTTGAACTGCTCGGGCAACAAGATCTGAAAGGGCACCAGGAGGTGTAATGAAACTTTCTCCAGAGATATGAACCTCCGTGATTATTTCAACACCAAATTTTTCTATAATGCCATCAGTCTTTATTTTGAGCCAGTCTATGAGGCTTTGTCCCGAATGGGAGTCATTGAAGCGTATATTTACCGTAGCGACACTTTGTGCTGGAATTATGTTCGTTGCTGTATTTCCCGTATCAACATTTACTACGGCAATAGTTGAAGCATCAAAGTGATCAGTCCCTTTATCTAATTCTGCAATACTGAGTTGATCAACTAATTGTGCCATCGCCGGTAATGGGTTTTTTGCATGATGTGGATAGGCTGAATGACCCTGTTTTCCAATAACTTTGAAGTGGATATTCATTGACCCCCGGCGCCCAATTTTAATCATTTGACCCATTTCATCAGGACATGTTGGTTCCCCTATCAAGCACACATCCATGGATTCTTTTTTTGTTTTCATCCAATCCAATAATGCTAAAGTACCATCCTTGGCGGGTCCCTCTTCGTCCCCTGTGATTGCCAGGACAATTGATCCAGAAGGAGGTGTGTGAGTAACGAAATCCATCGCTGCTGCTGCAAAAGCTGCAACTCCTGATTTCATATCTGTTGCACCACGGCCATACATCCAACCATCATGGATCTCGGCGCCAAAGGGATCCACTGACCAAGATGAAACATCCCCTACTGGAACTACATCTGTATGACCATTAAAGCCAAAGGTTTTCCCAGTTCCCCAACGTGCAAATAAGTTGGAAACTTTTCCACGATTCACCCTAGTGCATAAAAATCCATAATTAGAGAGCCTTGTTTCAAGTATTTTTAGCGCACCACCTTCGTTTGGTGTTACGCTAGGACATCGAATTAAATCGGCTGTCAGGTGTGCTGCGTCAACCATTATTGTACCCTTTTTGAGTCAGTTTCAAAAAACGGAGTCATTTGTGCCACAATCACACTATTTTCATCTAAGGAGCGTTGCATCAAGTCACGCTCTTCTTGAGAAATGTCATGTCCCTCACTCAGGCGCTCATCCAGAGTTCCATATCCCGTAACATCTAGAGGGGCGAGATCAGCCTGCTTTAATATGGCGACAGTTTCGCGTACAGCTTCAGCCTCGTCCACGCCACTTGCATATATCATTAATGAGCCGCCAATGGCTTCCTCTGGGAGACCGTCTCCATCTTTACGTCCCAGCTCAACAAGCAGAGTGAATACAAATTGAGGGCGTTTTTTCTTTTCGGGCATTTTTAAATTTTTCAGGTTACCTTGTTTACCCTATATATGATTATATTGGGGAGAGAATTTTTCAATTTTTTTTTGAGGAACAATAAATCCTATATTAATGTTCAAATTTCCCTTTTTCTAAATGGTAATTAATTTAACTCCATAGAGCTGGCTTTAGCATTAAACTCATTGGTCATTCTGAATAAATTAATCTCGAAGAAGTTCGTTGATAGCAGTTTTAGAACGGGTTTGAGCATCCACGCGCTTAACAATGACCGCACAATAAAGATTAATGTTATTTTTTGATGGCATTGAGCCTGCGACAACCACAGAGTATGGTGGCACTTCACCGTATACTATTTCACCTGTCTCACGATCCACAATTTTTGTAGATTTCCCAATGAAAACACCCATCCCTAAAACAGAACCTTCGCGAATAATACATCCCTCAACCACTTCTGAACGTGCACCAATGAAGCAGTTATCTTCAATTATAGTGGGACCAGCTTGCATGGGTTCTAATACTCCACCAATTCCAACGCCACCAGAAAGATGCACGTTTTTTCCAATTTGAGCACAGCTTCCCACGGTTGCCCATGTGTCCACCATTGTGCCAGTATCAACGTAAGCGCCAAGGTTTACAAAAGAGGGCATCAGAACGACACCGGGAGCGATATATGCTGACTTTCTAACTACGCAACTTGGAACGGCACGAAAGCCTGCCTCAGCCCATTCTGTTTCGCCCCATTTTTGCCATTTGCTATCGACTTTGTCCCACCAGTTTCCACCTTGTGCACTTCCAGCCTGAAGCTCCATATCCTTTAATCGAAAACCCAACAAGACTGCTTTCTTGGCCCATTGGTTCACAAACCAATTCCCATCTGATTGTTTTTCGGCCACACGCAAAGCACCGCTGTCTAGTGCCGTTAGCGTATCCTCGATGGCCTCCCGCATTTTGCCCGTTGTGTTAACGGTAATGGTATCGCGCTCTTCCCAAGCGGCTTCAATTGCGGGTTCCAGTTGTGCATATGACATGAATGTCTCCATAAAACTATTTTACTAGTTCTACTACTGAACCTAGAAGTTCAGGTCTATGCTAATTTATTTAAAAAACTTTTGAAATAGGGATTTGTAATTGTTTGCTAAGTTATATTGGTTCAAACAATCATAACTCCTAAAGTCACAGATTTTTATGCTTAATTTTTTTTAACAAGGAGCTATTTTAATTTGGCTTAAAAAATTGTTGCTTTGTCGTGCTTGTATCCCTTTAATGAGCAGTCTTAGCTTTTCAATCCAACGGATACTTTAGATGGTAGATAAACACCGTAAACAACAGATGCGTGATCGGCACAAAGACTTGGTTGCAGAAAAAATTGTACCTGACAACGCTCAGACGCAGTCTTCGGCTTTTCGTCTTGCATTCGATGATCCTGAATTTTTGTGTCGTGATGATTTGCGCCCGATACGACTTCAGCTGGAGATACTCAAGCCAGAAATAATACTGGATGACGAAGGTATCAAATCTACTATTGTATTATTTGGTGGTGCCCGCATTCTTGAACCAGATAAGCGTCATCAGGCACGTACTAAAGCGCTGGCTGATCTTAGTAAATATTATGACGAGGCCCGGCTTTTTGCAAAAAAAATTACCCTTGCCTCTGATGGTTATACGAATGTTATTGTCACTGGTGGCGGTCCAGGTGTTATGGAGGCGGGAAATCGTGGAGCAAACGATGCTGGTGGACGCTCAATAGGGTTGAATATTGTTTTGCCGCATGAACAATCACCAAATGCATATGTAACACCGGAATTATGTTTTAACTTTCATTATTTTGCACTGAGAAAGATGCACTTTTTAATGAGAGCTAGTGCGATATGTATTTTTCCTGGTGGTTTTGGGACACTGGACGAAATGTTTGAAAGCCTCACTCTTATTCAAACGGGCCGTATGGAGCCAGTACCTTTATTGTTGTTTGGCGAAGCGTTTTGGCGCTCGATTGTAAATTGGGATGCGTTGGTAAATTCTGGCACTATCGCTGAAGAGGATCTGAACCTGATTAAATTTGTTGAAACTGCTGATGAAGCCTTGGCGGCTATAAATGAATGGCAGGTTTAAATTATAAGTGTTGGGCCCAACATAAACACTCCAAAGTCCACATAGGCGCTTTCACTAATCTACGTTGTTAGAGGTCCAGTAGAAAGCGTTATAGTAGAGTTTCAGCTGAAATTTCTTTTCTACTCTTTCGTTCGCGTTCGGTTGCTGATTTCAGTTGGCCGCATGCCGCAAAAATATCCTCTCCTCTTGGCTTGCGTACGGGGCTCGCGTAGCCGGCCTGATAAATAATTTCAGAAAAAGCACGAATTCTGTTGTTTGTTGAACGCTCATACGGTGCGCCAGGCCAAGGATTGAACGGTATCAAATTAACCTTTGCTGGGATGCCCTTGATTAAATCAACCAAACGATGTGCGTCTGCGTCACTGTCATTTATATCTTTTAGCATCACATATTCAAAAGTAATTCTTTCGGAGTTACTGACTTTTGGATATTCCCGCAATGCTTCAAGCAACGTATCCAAATTCCACCGCTTATTTATTGGTACTAATTTGTTCCGTACCTCATTGGTTGTAGCATGAAATGAAATAGCCAGAAGACAACCTATTTCAGTCGCCGTTCTTGCAATTTCTGGCACTACGCCTGATGTCGAAAGAGTAATTCTGCGCCGTGAAAGAGAGATTCCCTCGGGATCCATTGCAATTTTCATTGCGTCTCGTACGTTATCAAAGTTATATAGTGGTTCTCCCATGCCCATTAACACTATGTTAGACAGGAGGCGTGCAGTATTTACAGGGTTCCGGCCAGGTTCTGGCCATTCATTCAAGTCATCTCGTGCCAACATTACTTGGCCAATAATTTCCCCAGCTGTCAAATTGCGTACAAGCTTTTGTGTACCTGTATGGCAAAAGGAACAGGTGAGTGTACAGCCGACTTGGCTACTGATACAAAGTGTGCCGCGGTCTTTCTCAGGAATATAAACAGTTTCAACTTCGTGTCCGCCTGCTATCCGTATCAGATATTTTCTGGTACCATCTACTGACACCTGCTTTGACACTACTTCGGGGACCATTACTACGAAACGCTCTTTTAAAAAAGTTCGATAGTCTTTTGATAAATTCGTCATCTGGTCAAATTCACGTACGCCTTTTTGGTAAATCCACTGCCAGATTTGGCCCGCTCGCATTTTTGCTTTCTTCGCGTTGGTGCCTGCCTCAATTAAGGCGTCAAGTAATTCAATACGGGGCAGCCCTACCAGATTAATTGGACCTGGCTGAAATTTGCGCGGGACTGTGAGGACATCCTGCGTTATTGGAACTGAGGCATCAGTCATAGGTTAGATCCATATTACTAAGAAGCTACGCTGCCAATACCCTAGCTTTTTGCCAATTGTTAGGCCGAAGTTCAACTTGAACAGCGTTTATTGGCTTCCTTTATGGCTGCGGTAAAACCAAGCAAGCTGAACGTATCTTTGGTAACCGTACCACGCTTAGATTGAGCTGTAAGGACAGCTGTAGATCCACTTTTCATAGCTGCAATTATTTTTCTATCATCGTCGGCACTAGGAGGCCATGCCCACTCTCCATCGGTTGGCAGTTCATATGTTACCCCATCAATTTTCATGGTGATATTTCTACCTTCAGCGAAGGGGTAGCCGCCTGTAAAGGCTATCTGACCTTTGACGTCATCACTTGGTCGATAGATTGCAAAAAGCTGAATTTGACCACGTTTTACGTCAACGTTTACACCGCCACGCTTGTTTGAAGTTTCTTTTGGAGCCGACACAGCCCAGCATTCATTTGGGGCTTCTCCCACAAAAACTGCCCAGTCTGATTTGGCTGCCACACGATTTGAGGTTTCTTCTGCAATCACATTTGAACCTTGAAAGCTCAAAATGAACAAAATAGGAAAAGTGAAGGTTTTAAACATTTATTATGCCTTTATTTTTTAACAACTAAAGTAAGCGCTACTGTTTATCTTTTCTCTGGCCGTACAAACTATGCTTTGCTAACACTTAACCTACTGCACGTAGCCCCCAAGGGGAAACCCCTGTTGAGCTTTGTATGGCAAAAAAATGCTTGTTGGAGTAATAAATGTTGCATTCCGTTCCATTGGTTGAGGTTTGGCGAGGTGATTTCCTTGAAAGCTGTCATCGTGGGCATATAGTTGTATCTAATTTTGATGGTGAAATTGTACAGGCATGGGGTAATCCAAATCATGTTATTTTACCTCGTTCTTCTTGCAAAATTTTACAAGCTTTACCATTGGTTGCATCTGGTGCTGCGGACTCACTTGGGCTTACAACTCGGCAACTGGCGTTGTCCTGTGCTTCCCACCAAGGTGCTGAGATTCATTCAAATTTGGTAAAATCTTGGCTTAAAGATTTAGGAAAAACCGATGACGATTTCCGCTGTGGCAGTCAATGGCCACGCGATACTGAAGCCCGTAATGCAATGATCAAAAACGATGAAACGCCCTGTCGCTACCATAATAACTGTTCGGGCAAGCATAGTGGGTTTTTGACCCTAAGCGCGCATCTGGGTGCAGGGCCCGACTACCATTTACCCGAACACCCGGTTCAGAAAGCTATTCTAAACACATTTGAGGAGGTGATTGGGGAAACTAGTCCAGGATATGGAATTGATGGATGCTCAGCGCCAAATTGGGCCTGTACGATTAGTGGCTTGGCCCGCGCAATGGCCCGCTGTGCTGGAAATAGTTCAGACATTTTGGGTTTGGCCTCAGTACGCTTACGTAATGCAATGATGGCCCACCCTGACTTAGTAGCAGGTGAAACGCGGGCCTGTACTGAATTGATGAATGCGGCCCCGGGTGTCGCGTTAAAAACAGGAGCTGAGGCTGTGTTTACAGCAATAATACCCAGCAAAAAAATGGGAGTAGCCATAAAGATTGAAGATGGTGCATTCCGAGCAAGTGAAGCAGTGATTACCGCTTTATTGATACGAATGGGTTTGCTGAATGCAGCACATCCGGCGGCTGTTAAGCGCTTGGGTCCCATCAGTAATTGGGATGGATTACGGACAGGCAGTATTTCTGTCGCATTGAATTAAAACGCCGTTTCTTAGGCTTTATGCGGGATTACAAATTCTGATTTTAAGTAACCCTGAAGATACAACAGCGCAGTCAAATCACCATGGTTTACCCTTACTGATACTTGGCTCTGAACAGTAGGTTTTGCGTGCAATGCAACGCCTGTTCCAGCCGACTGCAACATGCCTAGATCATTTGCACCGTCACCCACGGCTAGAACATCATCTGTGTTTAGGCCTTGGGCTACTGTAATTTCGTGTAGGGCGGTGACTTTCGCTTTACGCCCCAAAATTGGAGTTCCTATTTGGCCGTTCAAGGCTCCGTTTGTATACAATAGGGTGTTGGCACGATGCTCGTTAAATTCCAGTTTAGCTGCTACGAGCCTTGTAAAATCAGTAAATCCTCCGCTCACCAATGCGGTATATCCTTTACGGGCGCGCATTGTCGCCACAAGAACTTCTCCACCAGGCGTAAAGGTAATCTTTTTTTGATAGACTTGCGTGATGATCTTTTTAGTTAAACCTTTTAGTAGCCCGACACGTTCACGAAGCGCTTGCTCAAATTCCAGCTCACCATTCATCGCGCGAGCAGTGATGTCTGAAACCCTTGCACCAACGCCTGCTTCTTTGGCTAACTCATCAATGCATTCTTGTTCTATCATTGTGCTGTCCATGTCAGCTAAAAGCATTTTCTTTTGGCGTCCAGCTTTGGGTTGGACTATTAAGTCAACACCCAGCTCTTGCATGTCCGCCCAGACTTTCCAAAGGTTTTTAGGTGTGGCCAGGAGTTCAAACTCAACAGCTTCCATCGCTGCGAGCCAGATCAAATTACGCCCTCCCCAAGCGCTCATCAGAGATTGTGTGAGCGAGGGTATCAGTGCCTTCATGCCTGGTTTGCAGAGCAAAGTTGCAATAAACATGGAGATGCCTTTCACGAATTTAATCTGATTTGACAAAAATTCTGGTAAGTTACAAGTGATCCAATGTTTTGATGAGGCCGAACAAGCAATAAAAAATCTATCTAAGAGCGATAAAATCATGATGCGAACTTTAGTTGTACTTGCGATGATGGTTCTGTCCACAACAGCGCAAACAGATGTTGTTTTTCCAAATCTTACAGCTGATAATCTCAATAGTAGAATCTTAAACCTACCTGCGGATTTCTCTGGAATTCCAACTATTGTTTTTATTGCGTGTAAGATAAACCGACAGCCGAGTATTAATGCCAGGGTTGGACGTTTGGGCCTAGCGTGAGAGTGGTGGTCTTGCTTGGGTTGGGTTGCCCGTTCTGGGGCGCGGCGCGGCTTTCTTCCGGTTATTCGTTGACAAGGGAATGCGGTCTGGAATTACATCAATTGGTATGTGGGCAAAGACTATCACAGTTTACTCTAGCCTAAACGCTTTTAACCGTTCTTTAGGTATTGATGGTCGGTCGGAAATATACGTCGCTTTAGTTGACCCTGATGGTACTGTGCACAGCCTGATCAAGGGTGATGTTACGGAGGCCAAAGTGGATCAATTACGCGCGGCTTACCCATAGATTGGTTTATCTGGTTCTAAGTTGACGCTCAAAAGCGATCAGGTCCTAAGGTTTCCGATGAACTAAACAAGTAACCTATTAACTCCACAGTTTTTAGCAAAAGAGTAGCTTTCTATGTTGTTACCACTCAAATTTGAAAATAGAGGTGACGTGGGACACCCTTCCCCAACGAAGGGCATATATCTGAGAGGATAGCATCAGTGGCTATTAATAAACCGGCGTCGCGGCCGGAAAACCCGCGTTTTTCTTCTGGCCCTTGTGCCAAACCCCCCACATGGGCATGTTCTTCATTAGATGATGCGTGGCTTGGCCGTTCGCATCGTGCTGCCGGTGGTAAGGAGAAGTTGGCAGATGCCATTTCTCAAACGCGTCATGTTTTGAATATTCCAGAAGATTATAAAATTGGTATTGTGCCTGCGTCTGATACCGGTGCTTTTGAGATGGCCATGTGGAGTATGCTTGGAGAGCGTCCTGTGCAGATGGTTGCTTGGGAAAGCTTTGGCGTGGGGTGGGTCAGCGACGTAGTCAAACAGTTGAAGATTGATGCTTCTGAGCATATTGCACCTTACGGTGAAATTTTTGATATGTCTCGTTTAAACTTCGCTGGTGATGTTTGTTTCACCTGGAATGGCACGACTTCCGGTGTTTGTTTAGCTTCCGGCGATGCCATTCCCGTAGATCGTGTTGGATTGACGTTCTGTGACGCCACTTCGGCTGCTTTCGCGGTAGACCTGCCTTGGAATAAGCTGGATATAACTACTTTTAGCTGGCAAAAAGTACTTGGGGGCGAGGCTGCGCACGGGGTGTTGATACTCTCGCCGAGGGCGGTAGCCCGGTTGGAAAGCTATACCCCAGATTGGCCAATACCAAAAATTTTCCGCCTTACAAAAGGTGGTAAATTAATTGGTGATATTTTTACTGGTGCGACTATCAACACGCCGTCGATGCTTTGTGTAGAAGATTACCTGTTTGCCCTTGATTGGGCAGTTTCCGTGGGCGGTCTGAAGGGTTTGATAGCTCGTGCTCAAGCCAATGCACAAGCTATTTGGGATTTTTGTGATGTCCGTGATTGGATTGATAATTTGGCTGTTGATTCCAAAACACGATCTGTCACCTCGGTTTGTTTAAAATTTACTGATTCTAGCATCAAAGATCCGTCTGCATTTGCGAAAGCTGTCGCTAAACGGCTGGAAATGGAAGGAGCCGCTTTTGATGTCGGTTCCTATCGTGACGCGCCTGCTGGCTTACGAATTTGGTGTGGTGCCACGGTTGAGACTATAAATATTAAAACTATGTTGCCTTGGCTGGAGTGGGCCTACCAAACTGAATTGAATTTGCAGTAATTTCTTTCTGCCTCACTCAGAAAAATATATCCATAAGGAGCGTAAGAATGACCCCAAAAGTGTTAGTATCCGATAAACTTTCTGAAACTGCTGTCCAGATTTTCCGTGATCGAGGCATTGAAGTGGATTTCGAACCCAATTTGGGAAAAGATAAGGACAAATTACTGTCTGTAATTAATCAATATGATGGTCTGGTTGTTCGGTCGGCCACAAAGGCTACAGAAAAAATTATTAATGCGGCTACCAATCTGAAAGTAATCGGGCGGGCGGGTATTGGCGTAGACAATATTGACCGTGTTGCTGCATCAAAAAAGGGTGTGATTGTGATGAACACGCCGTTTGGAAATATGATTACAACAGCTGAACATGCCATAGCGATGATGTTTGCTGTGGCTAGGCAGATCCCTGAGGCCAGTGCGTCAACTCATGCAGGAAAATGGGAAAAAACTAAGTTTATGGGCGTGGAGTTAACTAGTAAAACTTTGGGTGTGATAGGGGCGGGTAATATTGGTGGCATCGTTTGTGAACGCGCTGTTGCTTTAAAGATGAAGGTTGTTGCCTATGATCCATTCTTGTCTGAAGACCGAGCTGAAAAACTGGGTATTAAGAAAGTAGAGCTGGATGAGTTGCTTGAACGCGCTGATTTTATTTCACTTCACGTACCAAAAACTGAGCAAACGACCAATATCATTAATGTAGAAGCGATAGCGAGAATGAAACCTGGTGTTCGGATTATTAATTGTGCACGAGGTGGATTGGTAGATGAAAAGGCATTAGCACTTGCCTTAAAGTCTGGCCATGTTGCTGGTGCTGCTTTTGATGTATTCGAAACCGAACCTGCAACCAACAGTCCTCTATTTAATTTGCCAAATGTCGTATGTACGCCCCACTTAGGTGCGGCAACCACAGAAGCACAAGAAAACGTTGCTATTCAAGTTGCAGAGCAGGTCTCTGATTATTTGCTCACGGGAGCGGTGTCAAACGCCTTAAACATGCCATCTGTGACGGCTGAAGAGGCTAAGGTTATGGGTCCTTGGCTTCAACTTGTGGGTTTTTTAGGCTCATTTATTGGCCAGATGACCCATGAGCCTATAAAAGCGATAAATATTTTATATGATGGTGCTGTTTCTAGCATGAACCTAGAAGCTCTAAATTGTGGAGTTGTTGCGGGAATTATGAAATCTGGAAACCCTGATGTAAATATGGTGAGTGCACCGGTTATAGCTCTTGAGCGAGGCATCCAAATTAGCACAACCAATCAAAATAAATCAGGTGTATTTGATGCATATATCAAGGTTACTGTCGTAACTTCAAAACGTGAACGTTCGGTTGCTGGCACAGTATTTAGTGACAGAAAGCCCCGCTTTATTCAGATCAAAGGTATTAATGTTGACGCGGAGATAGGCAGCCATATGCTTTATACGACCAATACTGATGTACCTGGGATAATAGGCCTTTTAGGATCAATTATGGGGCGAAATGGTGTCAATATTGCTAACTTTACTTTGGGTCGTGCTGATGCCGGTGGTGAGGCAATAGCTTTATTAAATGTAGATGAGGCTATTAAAGATAATGTACTTGCTGATTTAACCGCTACTGGTAAATTTAGCCAAGTAAGTCGACTGGAGTTTGACGTTTCATGAGCGCTATCTATGCGATTGGTGATATCCACGGAGAATTAGGCATGCTTGAGCATGCTTTGGACCTAGTTGAAGCAGATGGTGGAACAGATGCTCTAACTGTTTTTCTTGGAGACTATGTAGACCGTGGTCCAGACAGCAGTAACGTATTGGACTTACTTATCAGCGGTCACAAACTTGGCCGAAACTGGGTTTTTCTTAAAGGTAACCACGACCGGATGTTTGAGTGGTTTTTACAAACACCGTCGCGCATTGATCCCAACCTTTTTATTGATTTAAGTTGGTTACATGAGAGGCTAGGTGGGCAAAATACTTTAATGTCTTATGGCATTAATTTTTCTGAAAGGTATCGTCTGAATGCATTGCACTCAGCTGTCCGTTCAGCAGTACCAGACAGCCACCTTAAATTTTTAGCTAATTGTAAGTTGAGTTATGAGACGGATGATATCTTTTTCTGCCATGCGGGTGTTAGGCCGGGAGTAGAATTAAGGAAACAAAGTGAGGAGGATCTTTTATGGATAAGGGAAGAATTTCACAACTACATGGGGCGATACTCTAAGTTAATTGTTCACGGACATACGCCTATTGAACAGGCGACGCACTATACCAACCGCGTGAACTTGGACAGTGGATCTGGGTATGGAAAGTCTCTTACTGCCGCAGTGTTTGAAGAAAATAAGTGTTACTCTTTGAACCCAAAAGGCCGAGTTCAGCTGCTACCCACAAAATAAATTTTTTAAGTTTTTGACAATTAGTGTTAATCTGTTTTGGCCATATATTTCGGGATTACAAATCATCCTGAAATTCTTCTAAAATACGTATGTAAACATCGCGCTTAAATGGCACAATTGCGTCTGGTAGTTCTCTGGGCGCAATCCACTTCCAGGCCGAAAATTCAGGATGAGAGGTTTCGATATTAATATCTGTATCTTCACCTAAAAATTTCATTAAGTACCATTTTTGTTTTTGTCCACGATATTTCCCATTCCAGAGCTTTGGAATTAATTCAGCGGGCAACTCGTATGGAATCCAGTCCTTACTTTGAGCAATAATTTTTACTTTATTGGCTGAAATCCCAGTCTCTTCTTCCAATTCTCGTAGAGCAGCAGCTTGAGTTCCCTCATCAGGGTCTATCCCACCTTGTGGCATTTGCCAGGCGTCAGAGTAGTGGTCTAGGCGTTGCGCCACAAAAACATGTCCTGCCTTGTTAACAACCATAATGCCAACATTGAGACGATAAGGTAATTTTTCTATTTTAGTTGAGTGCAACATTTATTTTGATGATTTAATGGCGGAAAGGCCTTTTAGGAGGTCAATTGCGTATGCCAATTGAAAATCCTCTTCACGCAGCTTAGCAGCTTCTTCGGCGGCTGTGCGTTCGGCCTCTATTTGTGCCCTTTCAATTTCAGAGAGGCTATCATTATCGAGTGATCCCCTTAAATCTGCTTCAGTACGTATTTTTCTTTCGTCTTCTTCAGGTTCGTCTTCCTGTCGCGCGCGGCGTGGTTGTTCCACTATGATATCTGGTGATACTCCAAGTGCCTGGATGGAGCGCCCGGACGGAGTATAGTAACGTGCAGTCGTCAGGCGCATTGCGCCATCACCGGGCAAGGGCATTAGAGTTTGCACTGAACCCTTGCCAAAGCTTTTTGTACCGACAACGATGGCTCGGCTGTGGTCCTGCAGTGCTCCAGCAACAATTTCTGAGGCTGAGGCGGAGCCCCCATTAATTAAAACAACGATTGGTTTTCCTTGAGCTAAATCTCCAGTACGTGCATTCCATCGATCACCTTGCGCTGGATCGCGGCCTCTAGTTGAGACTATCTCTCCCTTCTCAAGAAAGGCGTCAGAAACTTTTATAGCTTGGTTTAGCAATCCTCCTGGATTGTTACGTAAATCCACGACAAAACCATTGATGTTAGATATACCACCTGCTTCCTCAATTTGCTTTGATATACCTTCTTTCAAATTAGGATAGGTCTGGTCGTTAAAGGTACTGATACGCATTATGATAGTTTGACCGATTGATTTGTTACGTACAGCGGTTAGTTTAATTGTATCGCGAATAATGCTTACATCAAATGGTTCGGGTTCACCTTCACGCACGACGGTGATTATAATCTCTGATCCAACAGGGCCACGCATCAGTTGAACCGCCTCGTCCAATGTTAGCCCGAGTAGGCCTTCGCCGTCCACATGGGTAATGAAGTCACCGGGCTGCATACCTGCTTCTGCTGCTGGAGTGTCGTCAATTGGTGTTATAACTTTTACGAAACCTTCTTCCTGTGTTACCTCAATACCAAGTCCACCAAACGCCCCACGTGTTTGAACTCGCATATCGGCTGCGTCTTCTGGCGAGAGATAACTGGAATGTGGGTCAAGTGACGTAAGCATTCCATCGATTGCTGCCTCAATAAGTTTCTCATCATCAACCTCTTCAACATATTCTGCACGAATTCGATCAAAGAGGTCACCGAATAATTCCAGCTGTTGATAGGTTTTTGCCTGGTCTGTCTCTTGAGCTAGAAGTGGCCCAGCCAAGTGTGGAGTTACAATCGCTCCAAATAAAATTCCAAGTACACTTGCAATCAAAAACTTTCTCATCTTCTTATCCTTATTTTGAAGCTGACCTTTAAACCTATCTGCGCACTGTCGATACTTGTTACGTGCGTTAATTTTATTACCACATTTATTTGATTAACGTAGTTCAACGGGTGAGACATACAAGCTATTATCTTTGTTGCAATCCCAACAACGTGATCAAAAACAGCAATCTTACAAAGCAGGCTAGGTTAACAAGTTCTGGCCAATAGATACTTATGTCAGTAGGGTTTTACCGGTCATTTCAGGTGGTGATGGTAAATTCATCAGTTGTAACAATGTTGGAGCTACATCCGCTAAACAGCCATTGGCGATTGTATTGTACGGAGTAGTTCCAACAGCAATTATGGGTACAAGATTTGTGGTGTGCGCAGTATGTGGCCCACCTGTTTCTGGATCAATCATCATTTCACAATTTCCGTGATCTGCAATTATTATCATTGCTCCAGCAGATTTTTTAACAGCTTCAATTACACGGCCTAAGCCCTTGTCTACGGCTTCGCAGGCTGTGATGGTTGCTGCCAAGTCACCTGTATGACCGACCATGTCAGGATTAGCATAGTTGGTAATGATTAAATCATACCCGGCACTGATGGCTGCAACAAATTTATTTGTAACCTCAGTTTCTGACATTTCAGGTTGCAAGTCATATGTTGCGACTTGTGGTGAGGGTGGCATGAATCTATCTTCTCCCTTTTCTGGCGTTTCGACGCCACCATTCATGAAAAATGTCACATGTGGGTACTTTTCAGTTTCAGCCAGACGCAATTGAAGTTTGTCATGTTTTGCAACCCATGAACCCAAGGTGTTTAGTATTTTGCGCTTTGGAAAAGCAGACACGAGATACGCGTCATGAGAGTTAGAATAGCTGACCATTCCTAATCTTGCTGTCAACTTGGGCCGGTTTCCTGTGTCAAATTTGGTGAAATTTGGTTGGCAAATTGCGGCGAGGATTTCACGAGCTCGGTCTGCTCTGAAGTTTAGGCAAAATAATCCATCCTCCGGCCTAAGCCCTGCATAATCTCCGATTACGCTGGCTGGAAAGAATTCATCAGTTAGCCCCACGTCATAGTTATGGGTTATTATGTCTTTAGCATTCTTAAATTTTGGTCCAGTAGCATTTGTAATAGCAGAAAAGGCAGTTTGGACCCGATCCCAACGGTTATCGCGATCCAGGGCAAAATAACGGCCTGTAACAGTACCAATAGAAGCACTCTGTGGTATATTTTTTTCAAGTAGTTCAAAGAATCCACCTGCTGAGGTTGGGTTTACGTCTCTACCATCGGCAATAGCATGAATGATAACGGGTACGCCCAACTCAGTTAACATTTTAGTAGCTGCGAGCATGTGGCTGAGGTGTCCATGCACTCCACCATCAGAGATTAGCCCTAGCAGGTGGGCAGTCCCGCCAGACTTCAATAAAGCTTTGGTAAAAGCTAATATATTAATATTTTCAAAGAAACTTTCATTTTCGATTGCTAAATCAATCTGGCCTAAATCCATAGATACGACGCGGCCCGCACCAATGTTGGTGTGTCCTACTTCGGAATTCCCCATTTGCCCCTTAGGTAATCCTACATCTGGTCCATGGGTGATAAGGGTTGAGTTGGGATAATTATCCATCAAGTGATCAAATGTGGGAGTATGAGCTAGCGCGGGGGCGTTACCTGACGTCAGGCTACTCAGCCCCCATCCATCTAAAATACATAGAACAACGGGTTTTTTCATGGTGGGCTCCTGACTCAGTATCTTTTGTTTACCTGAACTAGTGAGGGTTTCTACAGCTTTTAACTCCAAAGGGCTCGACTTTTACCCATTAATTTTTATAAAGAGAACATAACAAGAACAAATTTGTTAATATAAATGACACATCGTCGAATTTTATCTTTATGGTTTCCACGAATGGGAGCAGAGCGCCTGTTGCGGCAGGCGCGCATGGCTGAGGATTTACCTTTCGCCGTACTACGTGACAGTGGGCAGATGAAGGTAATAAGCTCACTTTCAATTACTGCTGAAAGCCAAGGCCTAAGCTGTGGTCAGTCCTTGCGTGATGCAATGGCAATATGTCCAAGTCTAATAACTAAGTTACAAAACCCTCAACTTGAAGCTAAATTTTTGACTAGCTTATGCCGCTGGGCGAATAAGTTTTCACCTTGGGTTGCTGAGGAAGTTTCAAATGCTTTGGTTATAGATCTTACTGGGTGTGCCCATCTATTTGGTGGTGAAGAAGGGGTAGTGCAACAAGTTGAGTTGGATTGCATTGACCTTGGGTTGTCTGTTCATATTGGCATTGCTGATACAAAGGGTGCGGCTTGGGCGTTGGCCCGTTATGTTGGCCAACCTTTAAGCCTAAATCGTACGGGTGATGCCATTGATCAAGAGGCACATGCAACTCGATCCCGCGCTATCAAACGTCGCAACTGGGAACAAGGGGGACAAGCTCCGTGCCTGAAATCTAGTAAAAGTATTTCTTGTCGCATAGCTGCCCCAGGCTTTACTCGACAGGCACTTTTACCCCTGCCTGTAGCTGCTTTGCGGTTGGAAGGTCACGTAATAAGGTCACTTAATCGGTTAGGTTTGTGCCGGGTTGAAGATTTATTAAACCAGCCGCGTGCGGCGATTGCGAGACGCTTTGGGAAGGGTACAGTCTATAGGATGGATCAGGCCTTGGGTGTTGCACCTGAACCTATAAACCCATCAAAACAAACCTTGCATTTCGCCTGTCGTTTAACTTTGCCTGAGCCTATTGGTTTGATGGAAGATATGTTGGCTGCATTAGATAAATTACTACCTCGACTTTCTAAGGGCTTGGAATCCAAAGGCAGGGGTGCACGGCGGTTACGTTTGGAAGTTTACCGTACCGACCAAACCATGCAATGGGTTGATGTTGGGTTAACACGCCCTTCTTTTGAATGTGCGCGGATGCGACCGCTACTGGAAATGAAACTAGCTGAGATTGAGGTAAGGTTTGGCATTGATATACTACGCATAGTGGCTACTCAAACAGAGCTAATCTATGCCCAACAGCATAAAGGACGTATCGATTTAGGAGCTGAAATGTCAGAAGGGCTATCAAGCAACACAGATCTTGATGATCTTATTGGCAAGCTAGGTGCGCGTATTGGACTTGAAACAATTACACGTCTACATCCTGGTAATAGCCATATACCTGAAAAGGCTGCTCAAACTATTGCAGCCGCATGGTCATCGCCAGAAATGAACTGGCCCAATTCTGGGCTTTCACGTCCTTTGATTTATTTTCAACCTGAAAGAGTGATAGCATTAGAGGTACCAAAAGTACCGCTACAATTTAAATGGCGTGGCCAGGTACATGAATCTGCTAGTGCGTATGGCCCTGAACGAATTGCACCTGAGTGGTGGCTGGCAGAACGCGCATGGCATACGGGAACACGGGATTATTGGAAAATTGTAACAAAAACTGGAGACCGGCTTTGGCTTTATTTTGCCCATGGAGGATTGTTATCAGGGGGGTGGTTTTGTCATGGTAGATTTGCCTAGTCTTATAAAAAGAATTTATAAAATTTCTTTTGAAATAAAAGTTGTGGGGTTGCTTTAAAATAATTTTAGAGCAATCCTGTCAACATGAATATTGTAAATATACAAACTAAATCAAATCTAAAAATTCCTGAAAAAATTGCGTTCCATCGTTTAGAATTAGCACCTATCTTAAATTTATATGGACGAATGGTGGCCGCCGGTGAGTGGCGTGATTATGGAATCTCATGCCTACGTGAGGTTGCTGTCTTTTCTGTGTTCAAACGCACAGCTGAAAATCCGTTGTTTAGAATTGAAAAACGGCCAAAGCTTCGTAATAAGCAAGGCATATATGCAGTTATTGGTGCTGAAGGCCAGACACTAAAGCGTGGCCACAATCTCAAGTCAGTTTTGGGTGCAATTGAACGCAAGTTAATTCGAACGGTCGATTAAGCCCAGGGTTACAACTTAAATTAGTGCTCGATGAGTAACTGCTCCATTACCCGCTTTGGCAATATTTTCTATAGTTTCTTCAATTCTTTCAATTGCTACTGACATAGTTCTCGCATTAGCATGTATCAATTCAGTATCACTGATGGTTAAGGCGACATGACCTTTCCAAAAGATTAGCTGACCTTTGCGCCATGGCCCACCCACGTTTGAAAAGGCTGTCTGTTGAGGGCCACTATCGCCTGGGCATGCAATTCCACAGGCAAGGCATGCCGTTTGTATGAGCCCTGAGCAATCAATACCAATCGCAGAGTTTCCACCCCAAAGGTAGGGCGTGCCTAAAAATAGTGAGGCCACCTGAACAGGATCTGAAAAAAAAGATCCAATAGGCATTAAGTGTTGTTTTGGGATATAGCCATATTTCGTCATTACAAATTTTTTCACATCTGATGTTATGGAAATTAGAGATCCAAATGGCAGAGAGATTTGGTCTGAAGACTTAATGTTGGGTTCAATATAAGCATGGGTTCCAAGTGATTTTACCCAATGCGTTTTGGGTTCAAATGGCTCTAAGTCTATTTTTTTTATATAACCCTTATAGCCATCTTTTTCTGCATGACCAAAAGCCCAGTCTTCGCTTGTTTCTAAAGTATTGAACCCATCTCCTAGTCGTAATTGGCGGTCGCGTGATGCACTTTTGCTACTACTAATATCAGAAAGATTGACGCGAATTTGGTGAGTAGGTTTCATAGGTTCAAAATTTCAGGTAATGCCTGAAATATGGCACGTATACCTTGTCCAGTGCCACCCTTTGGCCGTGCTGGGCTTGCATTGGGTTGCCATCCGTAGCAATCAAAATGTACAAACTTAGAAGTATTTGTTACAAAGCGGTTTAGAAAAAGTGCCGCAGTCGTTGCACCGGCAAACCCACCTCGTGGTGCATTATCAAGGTCAGCAATTCCGGGCTCTATCATTGTCTCGTAAGGCGCATGGAGTGGTAACTGCCATACTGGATCATCAACAAGGGCCCCGGCTTTAGCAATGGATTGGCTTAGTACAAAATCTGAAGTGAAATAGGGTGCAATATCTGGACCGACTGCTACTCGTGCCGCTCCAGTGAGTGTAGCCATACAAATAATTAAATCTGTGGGTGTTTCGTCCGCAAATGTCAGAGCGTCAGCCAACACTAAACGCCCCTCTGCATCAGTATTATTGACTTCAACGGTTAGGCCTTTTCGACTAGTCAAAACATCCTGAGGCCTAAACGCATTTCCGCCGATTGCATTCTCAACTGCTGGGATCAAAACCCGTAGCTGCACTTTCATTTGGGTGGCCATAATCATTTTTGCCAATCCGAGGACATGTGCAGCACCACCCATATCTTTCTTCATTAACCCCATAGAAGCACCAGGTTTAATGTTTAGCCCACCGGTATCAAAGCAAACACCCTTTCCAACTAACGTAATTTTTGGGCCCTCATTGCCCCATTTCATGTCAATCAAGCGGGGGGCTCGATTTGATGCACGGCCAACGGCGTGTATCATTGGAAAGCCCTCCTCAAGTAAGGCGTCACCTGCAATAATATTTGGTATGGAACCATATTCCTTGCCTAAATCTTGTGCTGCTTCTGCCAGTTCCTCGGGTCCCATATAATTGGAGGGAGTATTGATCAGATCTCGGGTTAAAAACTCACCGGCAATGATGGCTTGCATTTGATTTAAATCTAACCAATCTGGAAAAATTAGATCTAGCTTTAGTGTGGATTGTTGTCGGTATTGGGAAAACTGATATTTGCTCAGGGCAAATCCAAACACAAATTCTTGTGCGAATTTTTTATTTAGTTGTGTGAGTTCAAAAATGCCAGTTGGTAAACTAGATAAATTTGCTAACGCTCCAAAGCGTTTTCTGCTCCTAGATTGGGCATTTCCAATTCCAATTGCGACAAAGGTTGGGTTTCCACTTTCAGTTATGACTAGGGTCTGACCTAGTTGGGCGGTCCAATTGTACGATGACGCTAAGTTTTGGACTGCTGGTTCCTGCTCATCAAGCCAACTTTCATGATCTGCCTCCAAGACCAAATTAATTGGAATAGCCTTTGATGTGGCTGGCGCAAAAAAGCTATCAGAGCGTTGCATGAGTTGTCCTTTTTGTTGATTTTTTAATAGCATTGAAGCATCGTCGGATGCTAAATTCAATGCAGTCTATAATCGAAAGAAAAAAACTTCACCATACAAAGCCATTGAATTAAATTAGACTTATTACTCGAGTTTTATTCAATTAATTGGTAAGATTGAAAAAATGCCGTAAAGGTTGTGATTATGAAATTTGTTAAACCTCTTCCTACTTACCTGGTGCAGCGCTACCACGGCTGGAAAGCAACTACTTTTGAGGATAACCACTCATGGTACCGACGCTTGGCGAGTGAAGGCCAACGTCCACGCGCAATGGTAATTTCATGTTGTGATAGCAGAGTGCACGTGACTGCTATATTTGGAGCGGAACAGGGTGAATTTTTTATTCATCGAAATGTGGCTAATTTGGTACCAGCCTATCTTCCTGATGGTGAACCACATGGAACTTCAGCAGCCGTAGAATATGCTGTTACAGCATTAAAAGTTGCGCATATTATAGTACTTGGTCACTCTAACTGTGGTGGTGTAAAAGCTTGCCATGATATGTGTACTGGACACGCGCCTGAACTGGAAAAAAGCAGTAGTTTTGTTGGCCGCTGGATGGATATTTTACGTCCCGGATTCGAACGCATCAAAGACATTGAAGGTGCAGAAGATCAGGTCGCCAGTTTGGAGCGTGAAGCTGTCATGATCTCGATTGAAAACCTTATCACATTCCCTTTTGTGAAGGAGGCAGTTAATAAAAACGACCTTACATTACATGGTCTTTGGACCGATATTGCTGAAGGAACATTGGAACAATTTGACGTAAATAAACAGAATTTTGTAAAAATTTAGAAGCTGCTATAAAGCCTTTATATCCGTGTTCTGCCTTTAAGTTTGTTTAATATTAACCCTTTTTTAAAACTTTGTTACCTAACACCTCAGCAATTTGCACTGCATTCAGTGCCGCCCCTTTGCGAAGATTATCAGAAACACACCAAAGATTTAGTCCATTTTCTACCGTTACGTCTTGCCGTATACGGCTAATAAATGTTGCATAGTCACCGACGCATTCTACGGGACTAACATAGCCGCCATCTTCTCGTTTATCGATTACCATTATTCCTGGTGCTTCACGTAGAATTGAGCGAGCTTCGTCTTCGTCTAAGAACTCTTCAAATTCGATATTTAGCGCTTCTGAATGGCCTACAAAAACAGGAACTCGTACACATGTGGCCGTAACCTTAACCGAAGAATCCAAAATCTTTTTGGTTTCTGCAACCATTTTCCATTCTTCTTTGGTATCTCCACTATCCATGAAAACATCTATGTGTGGAATGACATTGAAAGCGATTTGCTTAGTAAATTTTGTGGGAGGCTTGTTGTCTACTGGATTATAAATGGATTTAGTTTGATCCCATAACTCATCAATGCCCTCTTTCCCTGCTCCAGATACAGATTGATAGGTACTAACCACCACACGTTTAATCCTAGCCCGGTCATGAAGAGGTTTTAGGGTCACAACCATTTGCGCTGTTGAGCAATTTGGGTTTGCTATGATATTTTTATTTTTACATTCATGGATGGCTTCTGAATTGACCTCTGGAACAATCAACGGAACGTCTGGATCATAGCGATATAGGCTTGAGTTATCGATGACTATGCATCCGGCAGCAGCCGATTTTGGAGCATGTTCTTTTGTCGCATCTGAACCAACGGCAAAAAGTGCAATGTCCCAGCCGGTGAAATCAAATGTTGCCAAATCACGCGTTTTTAGAGTTTTGTCGCCGAAGCTTACCTCTGTGCCAATGGACTTTCTGCTCGCTAGGACTGCAATTTCTGAAATTGGAAATTCACGCTCAGCCAGAATATTCAGCATTTCGCGACCTACATTTCCAGTGGCCCCAACAACAACAACTTTATAAGACATAGCCTCTTCCTCTTTTCAAAGTCGAGTACATTTAGCGCGGTGCTCGCTCAATGAAAAGGGGTGTCAGTCAGTTCTGTCTTGAGAAAACAAATAGATAGTCAATCTAATCAACATTATTCCAAAAAATACTAAAATTACTGAGTTATAGGGATCAATTGGCATTGTAGTTTTAATTACCTGCCCATCAAAAACTTTGGCAGAGATGTTTTGCATCAATCCTACGCCGCCAATTCCAAAAAGACTAATCAAAGTGACGCCTCGACCCATTAGGTGGTCTGGAAAAAAACTGCGGCCATGTGCCACCAATACTGGAAATGAAGCTCCAAAAAAACCAATACCAGCCATTATCCCCATTGTAGACCAGAACTCACTACCGCCGGTTAAATAGAGTAAGAAACATAGCAAGGCACCACAGAGGTTGCCTAAAAATATTACCCACTTTCGGGTGCCAAAAATACGATCAAGCGGTCTATAAAAAAAGCTATCAGCAATCATTGCTATTGCCATTATGCTCGTAACGGTTCCGACCTCAACTACTGTAGCGTCAAAAACATCTGTAAAGTAGGGGCCAATCCAAAGGCCACGTAGCCCACGTGCTGGTGCGTGATTAACCAAAACTAAAGGCAGGATAAACCACATAGCTCGCATTCGTAACAAATCTAAAACACTGCCCCTCTGTGTAGTTATTATTTTTGGAGGATCCCGTACTATCAAATAGCAAAGCATTGCGACTGCAACAGTAATGCCGCCGATCATTAAAATGGATTGTCGCCAACCAAGGATCTCGACGAGCATTGTCATTGGGTAGGCCGCCCCGATGTTTCCCAGAGAGCCAAGGCCCAGCAAAAATGCCGCCATTGTGGCAAAAGTGGGTGCGGGAAAGATTCTTGCAATCATATAATACGAGGCCATCAGCGCAGGGGAACACCCCATTCCTATCATTGCCACGGCAAGTCCAATTTGCCAGGGAGCGCTCGCCATAGCAAAAATCATTGCACCACCACCAGCTCCAATTGCGAGCAAGGCTGCTGTGGTACGCTTTGGACCTAAGGTATCAAGTGCCCAACCTACTGGAATTTGCATCATAGCAAATGCCAAAAACCTGTAACCAGATGCTGACGATAGCTGCGCTGACGTGGCACCAATTTCAGAGATCAGAGTTTAGAGGTGCTGCTAGTACTGCCAAAAATGCACGATAAAATTGTGACAACACGTAGGCTAGGGTCAAAGTTATCAATGTATTGCGCATTCTATTGCGCATTTTGGTTTCTATTATATTGATGTAGTTGCTCGATTTTTGAGGTATGAAAAGGTGGAATAAATATCTTGTACCCCAGTATTTGCAGCGTTAACTCTCCTGTTATTGTAGTGGGGAAATGAAAAGAATGACATTGTCAGGTAAAACAGTTTTGATAACAGGAGCAAGTCGCGGAATTGGTGCGGCAACTGCGCAACATTTAGCATCGCTTGATGCAAACGTTGTTCTGATAGCTCGTAGTAATGACGCTTTAAAAGAACTTGCTAAAGAAATTGGTCCAAAGGCAAAGGCCATGGTCTGCGATGTTTCGGATTTAAACCAAGTAAATGCAGTGGTAAATACGTCGGTAGAAATTTTTGGTTCACTTGATATTTTGATTAATAATGCGGGTATATTAGGCCCTGTTGCTATGCTCGCTGATATCTCTCCAAATGATTGGGATGAAGTTATTGATACTAATGTCAAAGGTGTTTTTTATATGATGCATGCTGCGATCCCAATTATGGTTGCCCAAAAGAAGGGTGTAATTATTAATGTTTCGTCTGGAGCCGCCTATGGGGTCTTGGAGGGATGGAGCCATTATTGTGCGTCGAAAGCAGCTGTTTTACAACTCACACGTTCGGGCCATGAGGAATACGGAGATCAAGGTATCACTTGCCTAGGCCTCAGCCCCGGTACGGTTGCAACAGAAATGCAAGTCGCAATCAAAGCATCCGGCATAAATCCAGTAAGTAAGCTGGAAGTTACTGATCATATTCCGGCTTCTGACGTTGCGCAGGCTATATCTTACCTCTGTGGCGCCTCAGGAGTTAATTATGCTGGTGAAGACTTTCAACTTAAGTTGCCTTCATCGCGTGCGGCTGCAGGATTAGCTGCTCGTTGAATCGAAGTGACTTAAGCGGGTGAAGTTTGAAATTCATGGTATTCCAACTTAAATCACACAGCCAAGAAGGCGTGACATTAATGAATTTAATAGTTCGGGTATAATAAAGCAGATTATATTCAATAACTAAAAATACGCAATATTAGAGGCTTTTCGTTAAAGCCTCTAATATTGCGTCACCCATTTCTGAGGTGGTGACAGGCTTTTCTCCCTTAGCCTGTAGAAGGTCAGAAGTCCTAACGCCGTCAGCGAGCACAGATTCAACAGCACTTTCTATCCTGGACGCTTCATTTCCCATATCAAACGAGTATCTGAGGGCCATTGCAAATGATAGTATACTGGCGGAAGGGTTAGCCTTCCCTTGACCAGCAATATCCGGTGCTGAACCGTGTACTGGTTCATAAAGTGCCTTGGGACGTCCGTTCTCCATAGGTGAGCCGAGGCTTGCAGAAGGTAACATACCAAGAGAACCCGTAAGCATCGCAGCACAGTCAGATAAAATATCGCCAAAGAGGTTGTCAGTCAAAATAACATCAAATTGCTTGGGTGCACGTACAAGTTGCATCGCACCATTATCTGCATACATGTGGGATAATTCTACGTCATCGAAGTGAGCTTTGTGAACTTCGGTTACCACTTCACGCCATAAGCCACCAGCCTCCATAACGTTAGCTTTTTCCATGGAGCACAGTCGATTGTCACGCTTCCGCGCCAGCTCAAATCCTGAGCGAGCAACACGCTCAATTTCAGACTCAGTGTAGCGATGGGTATTTATACCCACACGTTCATTGTTCTCTTTAAAAATACCTCGAGGTTCCCCAAAATAACTACCTGAGGTTAGCTCTCTTACAATCATTATATCTAAACCTGATACAACATTGTGCTTAAGTGAGGAGAAATCAGCGAGTGCGTCAAAACACTGTGCAGGGCGCAAATTTGCAAATAAATCCATTTCTTTGCGCAATCGTAGCAAGCCACGCTCAGGCTTGATATTAAAATCAAGATTATCATATTTTGGGCCACCCACTGCGCCAAGTAATACTGCATCTACTGCCTGAGCTTTAGCCATTGTATCATCATGCAACGGAACGCCGTGCGTATCATAGGCGGCACCACCAACTGAGTCCTCAGACACTTCAAACGAGATACTGCGCTCTGTAGAAAGCCAACTAATTACCTTACGGACCTCGGCCATTACTTCAGGTCCAATACCGTCGCCAGGTAGAATTAGGAGTGATGGGATACTCATGGAAAACTCTTTCGTATTTATGAACTACCGCCTAGCTACCAACATTTTAAGGGTCAAGAAAATAAAATATGGTTTGGCAATAACTGGTTTTAGTTGGTTCGCTTTAAATGTAGCAAATATTGATATCAGATTAAGACGTTTCTATTGTCTATTTTGTACTTTCAAACCCACGGGGCATTTGTAGCCATATGTTTTTCAAACATATCGATTGACGCTGCCTTTTCCATGGTCAAACCAATGTCATCAAGCCCATTTATAAGACAATGTTTGCGATGTTGGTCCACATTAAAATTTATTACCTTACCATCAGATGTCTCAATTAGTTGGCTCTCCAAATCAATTACCATTCGGGCATTACTACCTTTTTCTGCATCCTGCATCAGAACATTAAGTTCCTTGTCTGTAACAATGACTGGTAAGATGCCATTTTTGAAGCAATTATTATAAAAAATATCTGCAAAACTGGTTGATATTACGCAACGGACACCAAAGTCTAATAGAGCCCACGGTGCATGCTCTCTTGAGGAACCGCACCCAAAATTGTCGCCGGCTACTAGGATGTTTGCATTTCTGTATGCATCTTGATTTAACACAAAGTCTGGGTTTTCGGTGCCGTCCATTTGATATCGCATTTCATGGAAAGCACTGACCCCCAATCCAGAACGTTTAATAGTTTTAAGAAACTGTTTTGGAATAATCATATCTGTGTCAATGTTGATTAAGGGCATTGGCGCGGCAATCGCCGTCATCTGTTTGAATTTTTCCATCACATCAGTTCTCGTACATCTGTTAATTTCCCAGTTACAGCTGCTGCAGCTGCCATTGCTGGGCTCATTAGATGAGTTCTTGATCCTCGTCCTTGGCGCCCTTCAAAATTACGATTACTGGTTGACGCGCATCGCACTTGTGGACCCAATTGGTCAGGATTCATTCCAAGACACATGGAACAACCCGCTAATCGCCACTCAAACCCAGCTTGTTTAAAAATTTCTGCAAGACCTTCTTCTTCAGCTTGTAGACGCACTAGCCCGGAACCCGGCACCACCATTGCAATCAAACCATCTTGTACCTTCTTGCCTTTTACGATTTCCGCAGCTGCCCGTAAGTCTTCAATACGGCCGTTCGTGCATGACCCAATAAATACTGCATCAATTTCTACGTCTTGCAGTCTCGTGCCAGGCGTGAGCCCCATATAGTCAAGGCTGCGCTGGGCAGCGTTCACCTTTCCACCCTTAAAGTCGTTAGCTGCCGGCACTGTTGCTGTAATAGGCAAGACATCTTCGGGACTTGTACCCCAGGTAACCACGGGTGCTATGTTTTCACCCTGAAGAGTTATGGTCTTATCGAAATGTGCTCTGTCATCTGAGAATAAAGTACGCCAGTATCTTACTGCTTCGTTCCATAATTTACCGGTTGGAGCGTTTGGCCGTCCCTCGCAATAGTTGAATGTGATTTCATCAGGTGCAATCAGGCCAGCGCGTGCGCCGCCCTCAATTGCCATATTACATATGGTCATCCTTCCCTCCATTGAGAGGTTTCGGATTGCTTCGCCACAGTATTCAATCACATAGCCGGTACCTCCAGCGGTCCCCGTTTCTCCTATAACGGCCAGCGTGATGTCTTTTGCAGTTACTCCTTCGCT
This sequence comes from Planktomarina sp., assembly GCA_017856985.1. Taxonomy (GTDB): domain Bacteria; phylum Pseudomonadota; class Alphaproteobacteria; order Rhodobacterales; family Rhodobacteraceae; genus Planktomarina; species Planktomarina karensis. The sequence continues at coordinate 6,282 of JAFMEA010000022.1, read as the reverse complement.
TAGTTTCCCAGTAATTTCTACTCGCATGTTTTTTGATTTTTTCTGAATTAAAGTTTGTGTTGCTAAAACATGCTCAACCTCAGAAGTACCAATCCCATGCGCTAATGCACCAAAAGCCCCGTGGGTGGCGGTGTGGCTGTCACCGCATACAATTGTCATACCAGGAAGTGTCCAACCTTGTTCAGGGCCTATGATATGAACGATCCCCTGCCGGATATCATCCACAGGATAATAGACTACACCAAATTCACGGGCATTTCTGTCCAATGCCTCGACCTGAATTCGACTCTCTTCGTTATCAATTCCCTTTAAACGATCTAAAGTGGTTGGTACGTTGTGGTCTGGTACTGCAATAGTTTTTTCTGGCGCCCGAACTTTGCGTCCAGACATCCGGAGCCCCTCAAAAGCCTGGGGACTAGTAACTTCGTGCACTAAGTGCCTATCAATATATAGCAGGCAGGTACCATCGTCACCTTGATGAGCCACGTGCGCATCCCAGATTTTGTCGTAAAGTGTTTTTGGGGCCATATCAGGCTATCCTTGTGTCTTGCTCTTAGTTTATCGTCAACAGTCTGGCTGTAATTATGAGGAGCCTCAAAGTTAATTTAGCTTAACAGTAATTAGTAACTGTAAAAGTAATGCAGTGACCAAAGAACCGTTAACCTTTATTTACTTGAAATTTAATTACCCTGCAGGCTCGTTTGATACAAGTGTGGACATTGGTATGGGCGTTTTAAATTATAATCATGTTTCCTGCATCTAAAAGTTGGTGTTGCCTGAGGCTCTTCAAAGTCTAAACAACTCTGCAGTACGGTTGGGAGCTGTACTGATTTTTAGGCGCCCTTTTGCGATATTCAAAACAACACACTTAAGGACAAAACGAAAGATTAAAAATGATAATAGATCTATCACGTTAGTTATTGATTTTGATTTTTTTGAAGCAGACTATCGTAACGATTGAGCTATCTGTTTTAGGATGCTAGAGATAGCGAACCCAGCGTCGGGATGGTGCGGCGTATTGTTTGGAGGACATAGTCCTGTCTTTGAAGTCTGATGTGGTAGGGTCTGTGCGCAAATCGGCAAGAGGCCAATCGAGTGCAACCAGTGATGCAATTTTAGCCGCGGTTTTGAAATCTCTAGAAGAAGACAAAGCCGAAGATGTTGTGAAAATTGATTTGCGTGGGAAATCGCAAATTGGTGATCATATGGTGATATGTTCGGGGCGTTCAACTCGGCAGGTATCAGCTATCTCTGAAAAGCTTAAAGATCGTCTAAAGGACGATTTAGGAATTTTTTCGAAGCTGGAGGGCAAGGGGACGGGTGACTGGGTACTTGTAGATACCGGTGACGTAATTGTTCATATTTTTCGCCCTGAAGTCCGTGAATTTTATCAGCTTGATCAAATGTGGTTGGAGCCAGCAGTTCCAACACAGCCTAAGGTATAATGCGGCTTCGGATTGTGGCCATCGGGCGACTCCGGCCAAGTCCAGAAAAAGATTTAATTAAGGATTATCTGAGCCGTTTTAATAGAACTGGTCGCCCACTGGGTTTGGGACCAATTGAAGTTTTGGAACTTGAGGATAAAAAAGGTGGTGGTAAATCTGCTGAGGGCGTACTTTTGCTCAAGGCATTGCCTGCTACAGCTAAAGTAATTGTCCTAGATGAGCGTGGCCAGCTTCATACGTCGACTCAATTTTCTGAACGTTTAGCCAGTTTTAGAGATATGTCGCCTTCAGAGCTTATTTTTGTGATTGGTGGTGCCGATGGCTTGTCTGAAAATCTTTTGCAGCGGGCAGATGAAAAGCTGAGCTTTGGACGAATGGTATGGCCACATATGTTAGTTAGGGTCATGCTAGCAGAGCAGCTCTATCGTGCTGCGTCAATAATGGCGGGCGGACCTTATCATCGCATATAGATTTAATGATTATGATTATGATTTGTGCTGGCATTCATCTTTATTTCAACTATCGAGTAGATTAACGTCGTTTCGTTTGTAATTATTTGGGTCAGCCATCTATGAGTCGCCTCGGGTGCTAAGGTCATTAGAAACGTTGAATTGGCAAACTTTATATTTGTGCTTTGAAATGGAAGTTCCTTGGCTCTTGTTTGATTTTAAGATATTCACTGTGCACTAATCAAAATATATAAAGGATTGGCGTTATGGATTTGAAATCAGAAAATACATGTTTTGGTGGTGTTCAGGGGGTCTACTCTCATTCGTCAAAAATCTGTGGAGTTGAGATGACTTTTGGGCTCTACTTGCCTGAAGAAGCCAAATACCAACGCGTACCGATCCTTTGGTATCTGTCCGGTCTAACTTGTAATCACGAAAATGCGATGACTAAAGCGGGTGCGCAGGCCTGGGCTGCAGAACACGGAATTGCTTTAGTTTTTCCCGATACCTCTCCCCGTGGTGGAGAAGTCGCTGATGATGAAGCTTTTGATTTAGGCCAAGGCGCTGGATTTTATGTGAACGCTACTCAGGAACCTTGGGCCGCACACTTTCAGATGTGGGACTATATAGCGGAAGAACTCCCACAGTTGTTGGGTGATGAGTTTTCGGTTGACTTGGAGCGTCAGGCTATCACGGGCCATTCCATGGGTGGGCATGGCGCTTTAACTATTGCTATGGCACGGCCACAGCAATATCGAAGCGTCTCAGCCTTTTCACCAATTTGTAATCCAATGGGATCTGATTGGGGACGCAAGCAATTGACAGCTTACATTGGAACAGAAAGTAGTGATTGGGAAACACACGATGCCAGTCTGCAAATGCTGGAAAAAGGCTTTGATGGCCCGGTTTTGATTGATACAGGCACTAATGATCAATTCTTAGAATTGCTTAAGCCTGAGACCCTCGCATTCTCGATGGCTAAACGTCGTCAGCAGGGGCACATACGCTTTCAACCTGATTATGATCACTCTTACTTTTTTGTTTCGACCTTTATTGAAGACCACATTAATTTCCATGCAGATGCGTTGCACGCGGAGTAGTAAATGACGCAATATGAGTTGGTTATTGTAGGTTCAGGGCCTACAAGTCGGTCGGTTGCCATGCAGGCCAGAAAACTGAAGCGGCGAGTGTTGGTTGTAGAGTCAAGCGCGCGAGTAGAAGGTATTTCTGTCCATTCAGGTACTATTCCATCCAATGAGCTTACGGCTGTGAAGAATTGAAACCATGATTTATGTTGATGCTGATGCCTGCCCCGTTAAGGCTGAGGTAGAACAGGTTGCGACGCGATTGAAGGTCCCTGTAAAGATGGTTTGTAATGGTGGTATTCGACCGTCTGCTAATCCATTGATTGAACTTATCGTTGTTGATGTGGGACCCGATTTAGCTGACATGTGGATAGCTGATAGGGCGTCTTCTGGAGATGTGGTAATTACTACTGATATCCCACTTGCTGCCAAGGTTATTGAAGCTGGGGCGAGGGTTCTAAAGCCTAACGGCGAGCCATTGACGCAAACAAATATTGGGAATGCGCTTGCCACTCGTGACTTGATGTATGACCTCAGAGCAGCCGACCCTTTTCGTCAAGGCGGCGGTAAGGGCTTCTCAAAATCTGACCGGTCCAGATTTCTAAGTGTTTTGGACCGTCTACTGAGAAAATAATATTTTTAGTGAAGATATTTTTAGGTGAAATTGCGCCATTTTCCAAGTCGTATTTGGGCAAGATGATTTTCACCAATAGCTTTAGCGCTGATTTATGGATCAACCAAAATCTTTCACAGGCCCTGCCTGGGCCTTATTCGCCGCGTTTATCTTTTCTATCAACGATATGCTGGTAAAATTTTTAGCAGATGATTATGCACTACACCAAGTGGTATTTACACGGTCCATAGTTTCCCTTCTAATATTACTAGTCGTCGTGGTACCATTAGCTGGCGGCTATAAGCAGCTTCGCACTAAGCGGCTTAAGTTACACATGGTGCGTGCACTCTTCGTTGTAGCCGCAAATTTATTTTTTTTTACGGCGTTGGCAGATTTACCGTTAGCGACTGTTGTATCCATCTTTTTTGTAGCACCTTTTTTAATCACAATTTTTTCAGTCATTTTTCTGGGAGAAGTGGTTGGCGCCTGGCGCTGGATCGCCATTCTTGTTGGTCTGACCGGCGTATTGTTTGTTGTCAGGCCAGGTACAGAAGAATTTAACATTACTGTTATTTTACCTATTTTGGCAGCGATATGTTATGCTGCATTTCATATACTAACGAGAAAACTTGGACCTGATGAAAATCTATTAACACTAACGTTTTATACGCCAGTAGCGATGTTGATTGTGTCAACTATAATTGGCTTATCTGTTGGACATGGTAATTTTTCTGGTAGTGGTTATCGGTCTCTGGAATTTTTGGTTCGCCCATGGCAATGGCCTACTGGAATAGATTTTGGCATAATGGCTTTTATTGGTATTGGAATAACTGTGGCTGGCGCTGCAATTGCGCAGGCTTATCGGGTGGCTGAAGCTGCTTTAGTTGCACCTTTTGAATATACTGCCCTGATTTATGCTGCGATACTTGGATATTTGATATTTGCAGAATGGCCTGATATCTTTGGATGGATAGGAATGAGCCTGGTGCTTGGCTCTGGGCTAGTGATAGTTTGGCGAGAGACTGTCAACACTCATCCAAGGGTTGTGTCGCTCAATTCCCCGCCTTAGCGTAGCCACTAGGGGGCTAAAATATGAAAATAGAAGCTGTTGTCTTTGACATTGGAAATGTGCTCATTGAGTGGCACCCGGAGCGTTATTTTGATCGAACAATAGGTAAGGACAAAAGACTTAGGTTGTTTGCAGAGGTGGATTTGCATGCAATGAATGATCGGATAGATTTGGGGGAGGGCTTTCGTGATGTCATCTATGCTGAGGCAGAATCTAATCCAGAATGGCGGGCAGAAATTAGAGACTGGCACGACAATTGGATCCAGTTAGCCACCCCACCTATTTTGCATTCAGTTCGTTTGCTCAGGGCACTTCGATCTGCAGGTGTGACGGTCTTTTCACTTACTAATTTTGGTTTAGAAAGTTTCGCCTACGCTCAAAGCCAATATGATTTCTTAAAAGAGTTTGACCATGATTATGTCTCGGGTCAGATGCAAGTGGTTAAGCCTGACCCTGAGATTTATGAAATTCTAGAACGCGATTCTGGTATTGAACCTGGGAAACTTCTTTTTACTGATGACCGAGCTGATAATATAGCAATGGCTGCGAGCCGTGGGTGGCAGACCCACTTGTTTGAGGGTGCTCAGGGTTGGGCTGATCGGTTGGTTGATGTGAATCTTCTTAGTGTTGAGCAAGCCCGGTGACGCCGGCCTTAATACCTTTTGCTGAGGGTGAAGTGGGTCTAGATTGGCTTGTATTGGTGGAATATCTCAAAAAGGGCCACCAGCGTGCTAAAGCAGAAATAGAAGACCTTTTCTTGTATCGAGGTTCAGATACTCTTCTTAGTCGTTCAGCTTGGATCGACGGCATGGGTCTATTAACAAAAACTGCAACGGTATTTCCAAATAATATTAAATCTGGTCAACCTATGATCGATGGTGGAGTGATGCTATTTGATGATGCTGATGGGCAGCTAGAAGCTGTAATTGACTTTCATCTTATTACTAAATGGAAAACGGCTGGCGATAGTTTGATGGCCGCTTTGGCATTGGCTCCAGCTTCTGCAAAGAAGATTTTAATTGTTGGTGCTGGAACGGTTGGAAAATCCTTAATTGAGGCATTTGGGACAGGCTTTCCGCAAGCCCATTTTATAATCTGGAATCGTAGTAAGGCTGCCGCGAATGCCTTTGCAAAAGCTACAGGTGCAGAAGTGGCCCTTGACCTTGAAACTGCAGTGCGGGCAGCTGATATTATACTTACGTGCACAATGACGACCGATCCTATCTTGGATGGAGCGTGGTTGAGGCCGGGCCAGCACGTAAACATGATTGGTTCCTATCGACCTGATATGCGAGAGGCTGATGATTTAACTCTTCAAAAATCATTGGTGTTTGTAGATAGTTTTGACACGACGTTAAGTCATATAGGTGAATTGAAAATTCCGTTGGAGAGTGGAGCAATCGTTCGAACCGATATTCGCGCCGACTATTATGATTTTAAATCTTTTAAATCTGAACCTGATGATATTACTGTTTTTAAAAATGGGGGTGGAGCACATCTTGATTTGATGACTGCCCGTTATGTTTTGGATCAATGGCAGAGTTGATGGAGTTTTTTTGGCCACGTACAAATGTCGTGGAATTGTGCCGATGATTTTTGCCAAACGGGGGTGAGTGCATTC